>CAYGTJ010000018.1:0-13159 GCA_964352755.1 uncultured Alphaproteobacteria bacterium | reverse complement strand
CCCCCCAACCCTGCCCCAAAACCAATATGAAGGTTAGTTTGACGATTGTATAAATTATCGGGGTCTAGTAGATTTCTGCAAAAACCTCTTTCTATAATAGTAAGGGGGTGGGACGATCTTCTACCGAAATATGAATTTATGCTTTTTTGTGCAGCCTTATTCATTACTGCATTAAACGATATTCGTGAAGGTGTGTGAGAAAGGTCTGCAGCGTGCTCTCTAGCTGCTGATTCAACAATTCCTGCATTTGCCGCGAGGTTTCTTGGATCTATAACCGTTCCTCTATGGGCAACGATAAGGTTTTTGGTGCTGTCATTGTAAAATGCAACACTACATACGCCATCTCGTTCAGGAAGAGTAAACTGGGTGTATCCTTCTCGAGCGAGAAATTCAATATAACTGGATACTTCTCCACCATATGATACCAACGATGCATATGCTGAACACTCAATCCTTTTGCTGGCATCTGCATCAAGCCCTTCAAAGCGACTTGAAAATACTTTACTCTCCGCTGCCAACAACAGAAGAGAAACAACGACACTAAACTTCATTAAATACATCCTTGAATCTACAAACAATGTAAAAACTAATAAGGAGTATGTCAATATTGCATATAGATCACTCTGCATTCGTTTTACGCATACTATACAGGCAAAAGCGAGGGAGTAACTTATACAAACAATCTTATTGTTTATATTTATGGTGGATTACGGGCTCATTGTCTGTTTGAGGGGGGTAAGTAAATCATGCCATACATCTGAATAAACTGCTCCCTGCGAATCTCCTCCGTTATGAAGAGCGTGGCCATGATGCAAGATACGAAGACTTTTTAGTGAACGTTTTGCTTTATCTCTCACGAGAGGAAAATCAAATTCTCCTTGATCCAAGATCTCAAGCCATACACTAATGATCTCATCAAAACTACTCTCCGACCTACCCCTCCAAAGATTGAGTCCTTCGTGAAGAATTTGCTGCGTAATTTGTTGACACGTCCACATTCCAAACGCACTTTTCTCTATAGGGGGAATATCTTCAGGCGCTTTGTATTCAACTCCCTTCCATCGTGTTGCCAACGCAAAACGGTTATAACCAATTTCATTTTCAAGACTTCCGTGCCAAACTCGTGAGTCAAAAACAACGAGATCCCCAGCTTTCAAAGGAACTAGGATATTCTTTTTTGAAGACCTCAATTTTCTTTTGTCGACAAAGTTGGGTGACCAAAAATCCACAGCAGGTTGAGGGACATCAAGATGACTCCCCTTTATAAATACCAGAGGGCCTGAACACATCGGCACATCCGTAAGAGCTAACCATGCCGTAATCTCGTAGGGGTTTTCCGGGGAGTAAGAAATATCCTGATGAAAGGGTACCGCCTTATTCGCATATTTTGTCTTAGAAATCACATTCGTTTTCTCTAAGACGCAAGGGCCTATAAACTTTTCTACATAGAGAGATATCGTTTGAAGAAACGTTTCTTCATACACGTGTGTAATTGGTGAGGGTGATGCCCATCGGCTAACTGCAGTTAAATAGTCCTCTCGGGAGCATCCGATTTCTTGGGCACAATGCTCTAAGGTCTCATAAAGTGTTTTAAGGAGGGTGGATAAAAGACCACTATCACAAATAGATGGGATAACAACATATCCATTTGTTGCTAATTCGGCTTTTTTCGTTGCAATATTAGCTCCTCTAAGAAAGTCTTGGCTCACGTTGTTACCTTAAGAACTGATAAATGCGGGAAAACAGATATCTTTTCAGTGATTTGCAAGCCAGCTCTGGCACAAAGGTTTTCCCATTGCGTAACGGTGCGCAATTTTCCACCTGTTTCTACGAGCATATTTAAATCAAGCATTCCTCCGTTTGCTGAATCCTCCACCAAGAGCATTTCACAAACGTAGATAATTCCTCCTGCCTTTAACGAGGTCTTTGCATTTTTCAAAAGTGAAACAGCCTCATCATCAGGAAAATAATGTAAATATCTTGGAAACAGAATCGCATCTTGCTTCATAGTGAGAGGCGCACAAAAATCCCCCTCATGACACGCAAGTCTTTTCTGGTGTTTCTTTAAAAAACGTGCGTGGCGAAACACGAGCGAATCTCCAATGAGGTGCGCATTAACCCGGGGGTGTTTTTCAAGAATCATGGATAAGAAAGTGGCGGCTGATCGCCCCACACCTGCAATATTTTGATGTTGAGACCAATCAAACAAATCAACCACATGCCGGAAATCATGATGGGCATATCCGTCTAACGCATGTAAGCACTTGCGAATATTTTCTTCTCTTTGCGCTCGGTGCTTAAATGATAAATGACCTTTGACACTTCGCGCGTGCAAAATCTTGCCCAAGTTTTGCCATTCCAGATTGACTTGTGACCACAGATAACTCGCACTCGCAAGAAATTCGGTTTTATCTTGCGACAACACCAATCCCTTTTGTGTGCTGTGCCACATATTGTCAGAATCTTTCGCAACGACATGAATCTCCCAAAGCGCACGAAGGATTCGCAAGGTATTTTCACTGGGCAGAGAAATTCGTTCAGATATTTCTTTTAACGTACCAGGCAGCGCTGAAAACAAATGCAAATCTGTAGCCACACGAAGTGTCCATGTTTTCCAAAACCCCACCATGTCTTGAGAAAGGTCTGCAATTAAATCGATTGATGTTTCAGGATTCGTCAAAAACCTTAAGGGTTTCCCCTCTTCTGTGATGAGCAGAAGTGTACCATCTTTTTTTTCCACATGTGCAACACCATTATAGAAGGGCTCAACAGAAGCAAATCTCTCCTTGTAAAGAGGCACTCCAGTGCATGTAATATGCATCCATCCGTGTGCATCCTTAGCGCGGGCAAACCCTTTATGAAAAACATCGAGCTGGCTAAACCATACATTGTGAGTAAACTTTCCGTCTTTAGTGATATGAGAAGATTTCCCCAAACCATTACAAACAACAGCTATTCCGTCCTTAAAATCACCTGCATACGTGTACTTTTCCCTGTACAGAGCATTTCCATCAGCATCAATATGAAAACATTGAGCATCACTATTTCTAACAGCACACACATCATCTTGAAAGTTTCCGCACCACTGATAATTTTCCGGATATACACGTGATCCATCAGGAAATATATGAAACATTTCATGGTTTTTCGCAACTGTGGATTTTCCTTCATAAAAGCCAAATGTACGATCAAATCTGTTTTTATAAGCAGGTGTTCCATCTGGATGTATATGATATGCCGCCGTTGCGTCTTTCACAGCAGCTAGACCCGGTGAATGAAAAGCAAGCACTTCGTTAAACCGTTTTTTATATAGAGGTATACCGTCTTTTAAATGGTGTGTGCGACACATGGATATTTTAAATTGTTGGAGACTCATTTTTGAGGCTTCCGCATATTACATCCCTGACACAAGGCATGACTTTGGTAAGTTTCTTGCAGTCTTCGATAATCATCACTCTCCCATATTTTATCCATTGAGGTTTCGTAAAGATTGCCAAAATCTCCTAGTTGTTTGCGTTCCTCATCAGGCGCACAACAAGGACTAAACCTCCCTTCAGTATTGATCCACGCCTCTTTCCCAAGAAATGGGCACACGGAATCTTGATCAATGCCCAACAAAGAGTTTTCATTTAACGGAGAAATGTTTTCCAACTGAATGCGCTTTCCGTTAGAAAGATAATGCGCTTCGGCAATCTCATGGGATTTTTTAACAGCTTCATTCCATCGGTGCCGTGATTCGGTGTTTCTTCGCATTGATAGATGTTTAATTTCATCAAAGTGAGCCCACAAATGGTGACCTTTTACACGGTCAATTCCTAAATCAATAGCTAATTGAACGATTTGTGGCAGTTCATGCACATTCAATTCAAGAAATGTCAGCTGTAGAGTTGTTCGACATGGATTTCCCCCCGCGGCGGCGTGCTCATCTCTCACGTGAATAAATGTTTTTAAATTTGCTAAAAGCTGCTCCCACTTTGCCCCCAACATAATCTTTTCTTGGGTTTCTTTCGTCGCTCCATTCCATGAAAACTTCACATCAGAAGTAATAGGAACAAGGAGCTTTGCCCACTCTTTGGGAGATTTGCGGGGAAAACTCCCATTGGTGGTTAGATTTAATTTAACACCATACGTATGACATAATGTGATAATTTCTTCAAATTGCTTATACATGAGTGGCTCGCCCATCGTTGAAGGAATGATTTCCCGAAGGGGAGAGCCTTTACTTTCTTCCAGAATTTTACGAATGAGATTAACATCCATTCGGCGCTTCTCAATGCCAGCGGCCACACGTTCCTTTCGCACGTTACTGTGCGGCGAAAAACATTCACACATAATACATTTAAAGTTACAATCATCTGGGTTCGTATCAAAGGTTATGCGCCAAGGGCCTTGCTTCGTTATACTCATAATTGTTTTACCTTTCGTGAGGGAAGTAGAGAATCATAAGCGGCTTCTAGGTGGGAAGTGTGATGGGATATCTCGGGAATATCTCCTGTAGACGAATAAAGATATCCGCGTGCGCCTAATTTCTGTGAGAAGGCAGAATCGTCCGTTAAGCGCTGCATTTGTACACTTAAATCATTAATATTTCTGAACGCAAAGAGAAGACCATTTATCTCGTGCTGAACGTATTCTGACATACCTCCCATATTTGCCGTTATTACCGGAACACGCGCGTGTTGAGCTTCATGAATGACAAGTGGGGAGTTTTCCTCCCATATTGAAGGAACAACCAGTGCATCGATATGGTTAAAAACCTCCGGCACAATGTGTTCATTTCTATATTCGCCCATCCATTCAATTGCTCTCTTTTTGCTCTCTGATAACCTTTGAATCTGATTTTTAAGGGAGGGGGTTATTTCATCTCTCTCCCTCCCCCAAATACGTAGCACACTGTCTGAATTTACTCGTCCAAAGGCTTCAATGAGGTGATGAATACCTTTTTGCGGCGTATGCGTACCAATGTAACCAAAAACGAACGTCTTTTCTGATACACGGCAGCGATTCTGCAATCTCTTTAAATCAAATCCATAATCAAGGTAAATTATTCTATCTGGGGAAAGGTTATAAAAGGTTTGATATTTTGTTTGTAAATATCGGGAGGGCGCAATAAAAAGATCCACAGACGCAACAATCTCTTTGATATGGTTGGTTCGATTCTTAAACCACTCTTCCCAATAGAGAATTTCCCTTGAAGATGCGTCTGAAAGACCAGAAAAGTACCCCGCATAGCATTGCTCAGCACACTTGCGGTTTTCTTGACCATCGCAGAACTTCCAGGGTTCTGCGTAATCCGTCGCGTTACGTTGTAAAAACTGTCCTCGAGCACAAATTAACCAATAATCATGAAGGGTATAAACCACCGGTATCGCACGTTTTTTTGCCTCTTTGATCAAGGTCGTCGAAAGGTGATTAAGATGACCAACATGAATAATATCGGGAGAAACCGTCTCTATTAACTCGCCAAAAAGATCGTCTATTGCCTCGTGACTGTAGCGATACCTATGTCGTGCCAGGGGTAAGTTTACGATATGTTTTGTAATGTTTTTTGAAAATGAGTCCTTTTCTTCACGCAAAGAATAGTCAGGCATAAAAGGATTTTCTTCACGCGTAAACACATGTACGTGATGGTTGCGCGCAAGCCCCTGACATAAGTTTTGTGTGTAAACCTCCGAGCCTGCATTATAGGTCGGCGGATATCCGTGAATAACCTTGATTATTTTCATCGTAACCCCGTGTGCACTGAGCATGTTTCTGTAAAAGAGCGATGTACTTTTTCAACGCCTCATCAAAACTATATTGAGGACTCCAGCCTAAAAGCTCTTTTGCCCGTGATGGATCTCCAATAAAATGGGAAACATCAAACGTCCGTGATGGAGCCTCTATAATTTCTGAACTGGAATTCGTATGTGCGATTATACGATTTGCCGCTTCTTCAAGTGTTCTTCCCTTACCCGTTGTAAAGTGTATTGGGGGTAAAGACGACTTTTCTCGAATCAAATGCTGTACGCCGAGCACTGTCCCCGAAACAACATCTTCTAAGTATGTGAAATCAAAGGTATTACACTTACCCTCAAGTCTGAGTGGCTGATTCTTTAACGCCGCCAAACAAAACGCGGGAATGACGCGATCATCATAATCATTTGCACCGCCAAAAACATTGGCGAATCGCAGAATTGCTGTTTTAAGACCCAATCTTCCCCCGTCCCTAATAATTTTTTCCGCGGATGTTTTTGTACGGGCATACGTGTTCATCGGCTGCAGTTGGGCACTCTCGTGTACAGGGAAAACAGATTGTTCACCATAAACCTCACGACTACTTGCATAAATTATCCATGGGGGTTTAGGCATACTTAAGGCGGCATCCACAATGTTTTTTGTACCTATGTGGTTCGTCAGAAAACAAAGTGATGGATCTTGTTCTCCCCAGATCACACGTGATACCGCCGCGAGGTGAATTACTCCCTCACAGGACGTCATTTTTTCTAAAATCTGGCAGGGCTCCGTAATCGAACCATAATCATCTTCCTCCAGAGTCCCCCTGCAATCAAGTTTGACAACATGAAGTCCAGATTTTTCAAGACGCTGAGATAAGGATTTCCCAATAAGCCCACGTGATCCTGTTAAAAGAACTGACGTCACCGATTCACTACCAAAAAGAAACTTGCCGTGACAGTCTGGCATGTTTTGTGACAAACATCAATTCTGTTTGTCTTGACTCCCCTATGGTCTCTAGTTTCCATCTCTTCTATTTAGAGAAAAGATTAAACATCAAAATTATTCTGACTCACTCGTATCCCCTTCGTCTTCAGAAAGCTCTTAGGATGCCACACAATCAAGAAATGTTTCAAAAAAGAGTCTGGTCTGTACATATAAAGGTAACTACCCTACCATCAGGAACGAGTTCGATATAGTTTATATAAGCTAACAATAATTTCACTCGCAGCCTCAACTGTTTCATCTTCGCTCGCTGCAATATAGTTTACTTGAAAAAAAACACCTGGTCTAAACTGATAAAGGAAATTGCCCATATGATCAGTGAAAATATCCGGGAGACCTGTCAAAGCATCATAGCCAGATATCTTTGTAGAATGAGCCGATAAAGGGTGATTAGCAACTAAAATTCGTCCCATACCAGAATCAGTAAACGCTACATAAGGCCAATCTGGCAGAAAATTACGTGCTACTTTTAAGGAAATTCCTTCGCCCTTAAACGAAACATCAATCCTTCCGTTATCCATAGTCGTAAAGATGGGTAAGTTAGTAACCGAACAACTCTCCTTACCAGAAGTATAATAAGTCAAGAAATGAGGATCAGTGCGGTACGAAGTGCCCTCAAAATAACCTTTTAGTATTTTTATTACTCTTACGTCTGGATGTTTATGCATAAATCCTGCACTTATTAAGCAAATTTTTGGCTTTATCCGATCCCTTAATAAATCTAGGGATGTGCTTTCTGCAGTATATGCTCCATGATGCGCTACAAGAAAAACATCCGACTGTAAGGGATCGATTCCCGATGATGCTACAATACTCTTCCATGTTTCACCTTCCGCATCACCTGGCATTAAAAATGAGTGCCCATGCATTGAAGCCCTTACAACCATACTGTCGAGATTCCGATTTCTCCTCTTTTTCTTTCCTTGATCAACAGAGTTTACTGTAAGTATTTTTATTTCTGGTACACAAGATGCGCTTGACGCAGCAGCAGCTCCTGTTTCACTAAATGGTATGACCTTTCTGCAAAAATAGCCAACAGACTCCGTATGATCACATATGACTTTTGGTCTGTCTTTACCTTTTAATTTATTAATTTCTGTTGTTAGAGTTTCATAGGTGACTTTTTTTCCTCCAAGCAAGAAAGGAACATCTTTAAATCTTCTTCCTCCAGATGGTGTTTCTTTAATTAGCCGGCGCAACAACGAATAGTGATCTACATCAGGATGTGAAACAAAAACGGACTTTAAAAAACGTTTAGGAATAGTATAAGCAGTCTCGTCCTCAAAATTTATGACCTTCCCACCGAAAACCTCCGCTGAAAACCTCTCCCAATGCCATTTATTTAGTTTATCCACCTCTTTCTTTTTGGTAATCTCTGGCACCACAGGATCAGAGACATCCAACCACATTGGGTCTCCCTCTTCTCCCAAAGAAAATTCAACATCTATTTCACTACGATCATCAGTTGCACAAGCAAAACCCACAAATGTTTTACGTGCCTTTGATCCTGCATCAAGGATCATTGTTTGGTGATTAAAACGTGCAACAACAGCATTTCCCTGTCCGCAATCAAAGACTGATAATTCAAGAGTGCTTCCGAAAACTTCAGAGATGAGTAACAGAAAAACACTCAGAAATTGCGATCCATTTTTCATGAATATAGTTCTAGATTGGAGCAATGCGATATTCATTTATAGTATGTCCTTAGTTTTAGGATGAGAACTGTTTCGATACCTTGATTTACACGCTCGATTTTTTTGTTTATCTTGCCTGTATAAAGTATTTAAATTAAAATAATCATCCTTCTTTAAAACTGTCAAGGTGGCAAATTTTTTCTCTTTTTAATATTCGATTGTACATTGGTTTTTGCCTTTTCCTACTACCTACCCTTAATCTAAGTCCTGACCTATAACCTTAAGCCCCCGTTCTCGCCAGAGATCCCGGCTATAATCACCTCGAACGATCTCTTGTGTCAGCGATGAAAGAGCACCGAGTAACACCATCACTCCCTCTTTGGCCTCCTCATTTCGTTGAAGATCTTGGACGAGATGTATATCAAATCTTTCAAGCAATCCTCTCTTTTCAATGAAACCTTCTATCTGAATAAATGTGCGTGCTAGATGCAGCATTTCGCCCTGCTTCCAATATGCCCATACTGGGTACAGACAAGAAATGTATTGAAGAGGCCTCCACCTATATCCAATGAACCGATAAAAACCTCTATCAGGGGTGCGGAATTTATTGACAAAGAAATTGGAAATATTTCTTCCTTCTTTTTAATATCGAGTAGACCCAAGCAAACGAAAACAATGTATATGTTTAGGGGCATTCTCAAGCATTATTATATATCTCAAGTGTGATTTGCGGAATTACGTCTTAGAAATTAATTGACAGTTTTCATGAATATGATCCACTAGGTTTATGTTAATTCATGAAATTAAATCTCTTAAAATGAGTTCTACAAAATATGATTTACTTACCCCGCGCAATCTCGAAGTATACTCCTGCATTTGTGCTGGAAAACCACAGAAAGAAATCGCACAACTTCTAAATCTCTCAGTAAAAACCATAGAGAATAATATTGCTGCTATTGGCAATATACTGGAATCTCGCGGGCGTGTTGGTTTGATTCGCCATGCCGAAAACCATGGTCTGATTTATAAACTTAACCTACAGTATATCAACATCCTTATTACATATAAGCGAAAGAAAAAGTATAAGAATATTATTATGACTGTAATTGATGAACCCTCCCCGAGTATCTATATTTACTACCATGAGTGTGAGAACATAGCTCGCGCCCTTGCCTGTAAATTACAAGATTTCGGGTTTAAAGTAAAAATAAAGTCAGAAATAACCACAGCCAAGAAGGGCTTAAGAATCCAAAAAGAACCCTCTCTTATCACTCAAACTAAAGTAATGCTTTTTTTGACTCCAGAGGAATGTGATACTTTTGCAGAGTGTAAAATTATCCAAACCCTTTTTCCACACTCAAAAATTAATGACATAATGTCTAACTTTGTAAAAGAGAGCCAAACCTTATTAACAGGGTACGGCGAAAGCCCATCAAAGAAACTTTTGTTTAATGATAGAGACTTACAAGGTTATTCATTTAACTATTTTAATAAATTGAGAGGAGTCGCTTTCTGGATTGGAGGCGGGGTGGTTGCTATACTTGTCTTATTAGCGATTCATAAATCATTGGATTTTCCTCCTGCTAGAAAGAAACTTCCCTCAATTCAACAAAACTCTATACATTTTGAATGGGAGGAACCCAAAGTTGTATTACCAAGAAATGATTTGTTAAAAGAAATTAAATATCATCTAAATAAGAAATCAAACCACATTCCTCTTGTTAAAATAACAGGAGAATCGAGAACAGGTAAAACTACACTTGCTCGTTTGTTCTCCTGCAACTATATAAAGGATTATCCGCACACTACGTTCTCCGGAGAAGTTGATGGTTCATCACCAGAAAGTATCCTTAAATGTTTCATAAAAATTGGTTATAGCCTTGCTCGAAATAAGGCCGAAAAAGATAGTTTCAAGAAAATTTTACTGTTGGATAAAGTTAAATGTTCTGAGAAAATAATAAAATTTGTGCGGATGAAATTATGCAGACGAAAATGGATCATGGTTATTGATAATTTTCGGGATTTTAAATCCTTAGATACTTATCTCCCTCTTTGTCCAAAAAAATGGGGACACGGAAAGGTTATTGTTGTTGTAGACCCGGGGCATATAGATCAATCGCGCTTTTTTCAAGGGCATTCAATTGAGGTCAATTACCTGACTCAATTTGAGCGTGAAACATTCTTATCACTTTATTATTATAAAAGGAGCTATGACTTACTCAGCTCTTCACAAAAAACCTTTATAAGCGGGTTAAGCAGAGAGTTAAAGAGAAAGACACCATATTCGATTTTACGCCTTCCTAAAAATTATCAAGTAAAATTAGCCGACTTTTTAATGCTTGATGGAGAGTATCAACTTGCCAAGAACATCTATAAAGAAGTTCTCACAACGCTAGAAAATAGCCCGCTTCAGAATAACCACTTGCGCGCAAGGCTCACAGCTTCACTGGCAAATGCATACCGAGAAATAGGTGAGTATGAAAGAGCTTTGCACTACATTGAAAACAGTCTTGATTTATATGCTTTGCTTCCAATGGTTTCTAAGAGTCCGACACTAAATCGCTTGTTTATTCTTTATAATAATCTTAAGTCAATCAAAAACTCTCAGGAAGTAGTTGATGTTTATAAAAAAACAAAAGAATCAAATCCACCCATTAAGAAATGTCATTATAATGATGAAAGATCATCTGATATTTTTACAGCTTTTCTATATCTTTCCGTAATATATCGAGAATCAATTTCTTTCAGAAAATCACAAATTTTTGCTGCGGAAGTTTCTCAACACCTTACTAAATGTGTCAGTGCGAATGACCATAATCTCGGTCTTTCTTATAGATTATTAGGAAACGTATCTCGTCGTGTTGGTGAGTACGATGAATCCCTGAAACTTCTAAAAAAAGCCGCAGAAATTTATATAGATAATTATGGGGAAGATCATTTTCAAACTATACTTTCTAAAAATTACCTTGGATGCATTTATAGAGAGATAGGAGATTATAAGAAATCTATTTTTCTTTTGCGAGAGGTACAGTCCTATTATTTGAACAAATATGGGCCTGATCACTTCGAGTACGCTTGGGTTGCAACAAACTTAGGATATGCATTAAGCCTCTCAGGGTGTGATGAAGAATCCCTTATCTATCTAAAAAGCGCCTACAAAGCATTTAGTAAAAACAAATATGATCATCATATTATGAAAGGGTGGTGTATGATCTTAATCGGTTACACATATACAAGCTTAGGTGATTACACTTTTGCTCAAAAATGGTTAAAAAATGGTTTTAATTGTTTTCTCAACGTCTTTCCTAAAAATCATCCTAGAATTATGTGGGCGATGCTTAATTATGCCCGTCTAAAGCGCTCTATGTTACTCAATGATTCGAAAAACATCAGGAAGAACTTATACGATCTTCAAAAACTTATGAAGCAAATTTTAGAAATTGATGAATTGAGTCGAATTAATATGGATATTTCGTGGAGAAACAACGAAATTGCGCTAAATTTTCTTGTGCTTAATGACATTGAAAAAGCTCATAAATATTTTTATAAAGAACAAAAGTATACCCACTTACTTCCTATGTTTCATCAAGGATTATACCAACTCTTCATCGCAAAATCTCATTGTATTGATGGAGACTTAAGCAAGTTCTTTCATCATCGCAAAGTGGCGATTTTACACCTCAGGAAAGCGATAAAAATTGGAAAAGATAAACTTCCACAGTCCTCTCGTTACATGCAAAAATGGAAAACAACCTTTTTGTGGGAGAAGTTTTGGTTCTTAAATGGGACTACTCTATGGTACTTTTTAGGGAATCTAATGAAGTCTTTAAGTCGCCTTTACATAGAGCGACTTGAATCTTCTTCATAAATAAGCTTGGGTTTTTTTTGTAGTACGGAATGTAGTGTCTGCTAATAGGAAAATCTTTTTTAAATGCGATCCATGAATGTGTTAGTAGTATTGGTGAGTTACAGGCTTTGTATATTTTTATAAATTTCCTGCCATGCTGGTATGACATCTCTTTTAAAAGTTCACAAACAACACGAGGGTATTGAAAATGATGCCAATCAATCGGTTTATTCCACATTCCGCCCCACTCCTTAAAGCCGTGTACGGAGAAAATTTGTACGATTTCTTGAGTGATCATGCCAGGCCTAACATTTAATCTATTAAGGTATTTTTTTCCAGATTCAGGATATACTAAAATAGTACTCTCTTTATCTCTCCTTGTGTTATCAATAAAGGGATTTTGTTGGGGATTGATATCTATCGCAAGTCCGTAGGCATGAATAGAAATGTTTTTACTATGTGCAATTCTGCGGTCATTGTAAGCAACCGAATTATTTGCCGCCATGGAAGCATTATCATCTCCTTTGTAATGCTCGATCGGAATGGCCTGTGTGAGGGGGAATCTCTGTCTAAAAAGGTCTTGAAATATTCTTTGTACGTCTTTAGCGACAACATCCATAACAGTTATTGATCCATCGTGTTTCGTTTCTCCATTAAAATTCACATAAGAAAAATAGACCACCCTTAATCTAGAAGTATGTATCGGTGATGATTGATCCCAAACACCATTTGCTTTCATGGCCGATATTTGACTGATAGACAATCTTTGAATATAAGAACCTTTATGCATTGTAAATACACAAGAGCCACACAAATAAGTCATAGCAACAACAAAACGAGCAATAAAAAACATCAAGCCCAACACCTCAAATAAAATGTTAGATCCCCTGTTTTACTAGCAAATTGCATAAATTATCCATGGGGGTTTAGGCATACTTAAGGCGGCATCCACAATGTT
>CAYGTJ010000017.1:0-13275 GCA_964352755.1 uncultured Alphaproteobacteria bacterium | reverse complement strand
CATTATGCCACATATTTAAATTGAAAAAGAATTACCACACCCACATGATACATCAGCATTTGGGTTCGTCACCACATAAGCAGACCCCATCATGTCTTCTTTATAGTCGATAACTGAGCCTGTAAGCAATTCAAGTGATTCAGGATCAATATGAACACCGATGCCATTTGCGTGCGTAAAAACATGGTCATCTGTGCGTGAATCAGTTTCAAAACGAAACCGATACTGAAAGCCTGAACAGCCGCCACCCAAAACCTCAAGGCGTAAGAAAGCATCAGGGTTTTCAGCAGTTAGACCCTTTTGAATTTCGGCAGCTGCCCGATCAGATATAGTTAATGCGCTCATTACACCTACAGGTTAGGAAATTTTGTGACTATTCAAATACGCAATCAATTGCGCAAGTGCCCATTCTTGGGATTTTTTATCCGGTTGAAGACTTGCCCCTTGGCTTACATGTGATTTGAAATAGGGGAAAAACTCTGTCCAGGGTTTAAAGTCATGAGATATTTCTTCTTCCATGTCGTTGTGGTGGACATCTTGAAGAGGGGCAAATCCACGTAAAGGATTTTGCGTATCAATAAGGATTTGACCGTTTTTAAAAGTTTGTAACTTATAATACGCATAATCACCAAAAAGTTTATCCGCAATATATCGCGAGAACTTATTCAAGACAGAACTACCCAGTCCTTTGTAAACTGAAAGTTCATAAAGATTTTGGCACATCCAACTCCAAAAGGGAGTGAAGTCAATGCGGTCAAAGCTGTGGTGGGCGCCTTTTGCCTCAACAACTTTTACATGATGATGCCGTTGTCCCGGAAGTTTTTTCATCCGTGCGATGTAATTGCGAATATTGCGCGCAGGCGTATAATCATCGTCACCAGCTAAAATAAAGAAAACCTTACTCTTATGCATGGGGATCATTTCTTGCACAACAATCTGCGGATAAAAACAAATCGCGGCGTTGTAGGATAGATGTGGTGCAATGGCATTAATAAACGAAGCCCGTGCACTCATTTCAACAGCCATTCCACCAAGAGACCACCCCATAACAAATGTATTTTTGGCATCGATGTAGGGTTGCTTTTGAAGGAAATCAGCCGTTCGAACAACATCAATCGCATTCGATTCAATATGAAACGTTTTGATATCCATTGGGTTACATGCGCGCCCAGGTGCAGAAAAATGATCAATTACAGCCACCACATATCCCATTTTTGCAAGAATTTGTCCGTACCACAGCTGAAGATGGATACTACCACCGCTGCCATGACTGAGAACGGCTAAGGGATATTTGATCTTACCACTGGTATCAAATCCTTTCGGCGTCACAAGAATAACAGGAACGTCTGTCGGTTTTTTGTAGAAATCTTGATTTTTAAGAGCAAGCCAAACCTTTGGCACCATGACACTTGGGGGTAAATGATAGCTTGTAATATGAAGTGAGCGCATCTCGAAATAATCAAGGCCACGTACTTTAACAGCACGGGAAATGCGTGGGTTAAAAGCGCCGCGCGTACCTGCGTAAGGATCAATTACCTTTTGCGTGTTTTCACCATTTAGCGTGCGCGCCACGGTAAGCATCGCTTTGGATACATCAATACGGTTTTTTTCATCGATTTTTTTCGCGAAAAGCCCATTGAATCCAAGGAAAATAAGACAAAGAAGGGTAAAAACATATCTATATGGGGTCATTTTTTCTTTCACATTAAATTTATATTGGTAAATCTTCTTACACGAAATTATATTTTTTCGCAACTTATGTTCGTTTTGCAAGCATCAACGTTACTCTATCTAGCTGAGTATAGATTCGATTTTATTTCGCATTTCTGTCGGGATAAGTGCAACAAAGGAATCACCCGGACGCAAAACGGTTACATCCGTTGGATAAACAAATGTTCCCGCACGCAACACCGCGCCAATACGAATATGATGGTCTTTATGAATTTCTGCTACTGTCTGACCACTAAATGCGTTTGCATCTGTAATTGAAATATCCAGAATCTCACCGAGTTGCTCATTGACTGAGTGTATCTGGTTGATCGATTTGGTTTTGAGAGCCTCCATCAAGCATGAAAGGGTGATTGCCCGCGGATTAATCACGCCATCAACCCCCAGTCGTGGAATGAGCGGTGCGTAGGCCTCGTTATTAATGAGCGCAAGCACTTTATGTGCCCCGTGATTTTTTGCAAGAAGACCCGCCAACGCATTCACGCGATCATCCTGGGTCAGCGCTACCACCAGGTCGGCCTGGTCAGTTCCGGCCTCTTCAATAATATTAGCATCAAGGGCATCACCACAAATTACCGTTGCATCGGCAAGTGCTTCTGACACGTCTTCAGCACGCGCTTTGTTTTGCTCGATGATGCGCACATCAACAAAGTTTGATTCCTTTTCAACGATCCGCGCAAGGTTGAAACCAATCTGGCCACCGCCCAAAATAATAAGGCGTTGAGATTCTTGGTTTTCAAGACCAAAAGCACGCATCAAAATGCTGGACTGCGTCACCGGCACACACGCATAGACATCGTCATCCATGAGTATTTCATCATCTGATTTGGGAATAAATGATTCCCCACGTCGGATGATTCCCATAATGGTGACATCCAATTGCGGGAAAATATGAATGATGCGATCAATTGGCGTATTAATAATAGGGGAATCTTTACGACAGCGAACACCAATTATATAGACTTGTTCGTTGCCCATTTTCTGGGCTGAGAATGATCCAGGAACATGTAAGCTTTCGTTGATTGCATTGGCAACCTCTACCTCTGGAGAGATCACATGATCAATAGAAAGATTCCCTTTATCAAATAAATGTGCCCATCGCGCCCCTAAATAGGCATGATTACGAATACGCGCAATTTTTTTCATCGGTGGGAAAAGTGCATTTACCACCTCACAAATAGCCATGTTCATTTCGTCTACTTGGGTTACGGCAAGCAAAACCTCCGCGGTTTCAGCGCCTGCACGGGCAAGAACATCTGGGTGTGATGCCTTTCCACAGATGGCCTGTACATCAAATTCATCGGATACACTTCGAATAATATCGGGATCACTATCAATAACCGTAACGGGATGTCCCGTTCGTGAAAGGTACTTCGTCAGGTAAAAACCAACGCGCCCCGCTCCACAGATAATAATGGACATTTTTTCTCCTTTAATTCACAGCCAAGCGAATGGTGTTATCACCCCGCTTGATGTGAAGTTCACGTATACCCGCGTCGATCTGACGTTTCAGATCCTTAAGCGTTTGAATGGGCTTATTATTAACACGTACAATCAAATCATTCTCACGAAAACCAAGACGATGTGCAGGGCTATGCGGTGTTATTTTATTTATTGCAACCCCCTGGGCAACGATATCACGATCCTGGGTAAAATTAAGTGCTGGTGATAATTCTTCAACGGTGGCACCGCGTAAGATGCTTGTATCTTCAATCGTAAAGGGTTTTTCCGTCGCATCAGGGGATGTGGTGAGTGACACAGGTGTTTTGTTCATTTTTCCATCGCGCACATACATATATAAAAACGTTGCTTGGGGTTTTTGTTTGATCAGAAAAAACTGATGTGAAGCCGGTGTTTTCATTTGAACATCGTTAATACGTGTCAAAATATCACCCCGCTTTATCCCCGCTTTATCCGCGGGTGAATTTGCAACAACGGCCTTCACCAAAACACCTGTGCGCTTGGTTAAATTCATGGCGCGCTGAATGCTGCCGGTAATCGTTTGACCTGAAATCCCATCAAAGGGATAGATAAGCTTGCCCCCATTATCAACAGCGCGCAAAATATGACTGATAAGTTCGCCAGGAATCGCAAACCCCATGGGAGCCGCAATTCCATCAGCCAAAATAGCAGTATTAATCCCTGCGAGTTTCCCATCAATGGTGATCAAGGCGCCACCCGAACTTCCCTGGGCAAGAGATAAATCCGCTTGAATGAGGTTGCGAAAATCATTCGGTTTGACCTCTGTTCGCCCCAACGCAGAAATAATTCCAGCTGTCACCGTATGGTTAAGCCCGCGGGGATTTCCAACGGCCAAAACACCGTCCCCCGCACGCAAATCATCAAGCACCGCAATCTCAAGATACGGATAGGGAGAATCTTTTTTCGCCTTTAACTTTAAGGCGGCAAGATCAAGACGATCATCGGCCACCACAAGTTCGGCTTCTTCTTCAGATCCATCTTCAAAAACAATCATGATAGATCCCGCATCACGAACCACATGCGCATTTGTAATGATCGTTCCGTTGGCACGCACGATGACCCCAGACCCCAAGGCTCGCTGGATGCCCTTTACACGATGGCGAGGTCCGAACATTTCGCCGAACAATCCAGGAAACAGGGATCCGGTGCGCTCAACAACCCGTGTGGTATAAATATTGACAACGGCTGGGGCTGCTTTTTCAACGATTGGTGCATAACTTACAACGGTTACGTTTGCTGCCACATATGAAAATATGCCTAAAAGTGCTGTAAGAAAAATCCGCATAATCTCAGTATCTATGAATGTACTTTATCTTTATACCAAAATATTTGCATGGGCTCCAGAACTCAACGCTCTTGACCTTCGTTAAAGGACGCACTATGTGTATTTTTATACAAGTGTGGGTAACGGGCAACGGCGAGTATTTATATTCGAGGAAAGTCCGGACTCCAACGGAAGACGGTGCCGGGTAACCCCCGGCGAGGGAAACCTTAGGGAAAGTGCCGCAGAAAATAAACCGCCACTTCGGTGGTAAGGGTGAAAAGGTGCGGTAAGAGCGCACCGCTGAGCTGGTAACAGGTCAGGCATGGTAAACCCCACCGGGAGCAAGACCAAATAGGTTCTTCACGTTATGCAAATAACAGGCAATTCCAGGCTGATGAAGAACGGGTAGGTTGCTTGAAGTCTACGGTAACGTAGATTCTAGATGAATCGTTGCCTCGCAAGTTTTCTTGTCAGACAAAATCCGGCTTACAGTTGCCCGCACTTGTTATTCATTTCTTAGATTTTTGATGCTTTAAAACAGCCTCACAATCAAACATTGTCGTATAATATCGCGGCTCTTTATATGTGCATCTTTTCGTTATACTTGGCACTGAAAAGTAAGAGTAATAACGCTCATAAAACGCAATTTTTTGAAGCATAAAACTAAACAGCCGCATTTTAATTATTTTGTCATCGATCCCACGTGATCGGTAAAGTTCAAACAGCTGCCCACGTAACTTAATCCAACCTGCGTGTTCATTAAGAACCGCCTTAATTCCCTCAGGGTTACCTAGAGAACCTTCAGTTACAAGCATAATAACTCGGGAAAGATAATGCGACACCAATAGATCAAGTTGATGCATCATCTTGATTTCATCATTTGTAAATTGAATACACTTTTTATCGATCACATTAAATGAAAACGTATGTTTTATGCACTCCTTTGATAAAAGAGAGCCCCTGCTAATCCAATAATGACCACCTTTCGGATTGTCTTTTACACGCACACCCGTTTGATCCATTTGTACCGAGATGAAATCGCCCAGCGTGCCTTGAAACACCTTCCAAAGATCATCATTTATAGTGTTTTCTGGAATCTTTGTTGAAACAAAAGTGGCGGCCTCACCAAGCCATGACATAAGATGTTCACGTGAAATTTTTGGATCTCTCAAAAAAGATAGCTCCTTAAGCATTTCATCACGAATCTTGCCCTGAGAGTAACGTAAATCATTTACAAGGTCTGACCCGGGATTTGTGAGATCTTGGGCATAGAGCACATCCCGCCGCTGCGTAATTGTTGTTTGAATAGTTTTAAGAAAGGTATGTAAGTATGTTTGTATTCGTTTATTTGCCTCTTTAGAGGTGCCCTCAAATTTAGGGTTTATAGAAAAATTTTTGCGAAGTGAAAAAAGACGATCACGCATTACAACATCAGGTTTCTTGGTGAGATTTGCCACAAGATAACCATCAAAGGTAAGCATGATCGCTAACAAAAATAGTGTGAAAAAGATCTTCGTCATTTGTTATTAAATTATCCTTTAAAGATCATCACTTTTATAAGCCTTAAATATTGAAACGGCTTCTGTACGCAAGTCTTCACTCACGCGTCCCCAATTGTCATCCGTTATTACCATTTCACCAAATCCCCACTGGGCACTGGGAACATCACCGGCCGGATCGAGTTCACAATCAGCAAAAATACATGCTTCTGCAAGGCGACGCTTTATGAGTCCTGCGGAAATAGAACCACCCGCACGGCGCCAGTGACCAAAGTATTCAACAGCCGCGGTCATATCGCCATCATTTACCTGGGCAACAATGTCTGCACCCCGAAAATTCGTAATGCCGATATTAAAGCAAAGCGACGTAAGCGCATCTGATTGATGTGGCTCAAGACTGTTCGTAATGGCAGTTAAGCTCGTGCGTGTGGAAATGTCACGTTCAAGCAACGCCAGTGCTTCTTCATTCGTAAGCCTTTTCTCACGTAAGTTATTCTCATCTTCACCGATGAGATGACCGTATCCGATGGTATCGTGGCCAGCCGAACATTTATAGGTCTCAAGACGACACCCTTCAAATGTTGCGATAAGTTCTGTAAGCTTGGTTGCGGACCCAGCGGCCGCACTACCCATAGTCATTGAGAGACTCCCTGATAAGAAAACAAGGATAAGATACGGAAAAATTCTATAAGAGAGCAAGTTAATTATATTTGTTGTCCATTAACCTGTTTATTTCACATGTTTTTTAAAACAACAACAGTCACAATAATTATTAATAAAACGGTGGGGACTTCATTAAAAATCCGGTAGCTTCGCTCGCTCCACAGGTAAACGCCCTGAGAAAAAGCACGTTGATGCTTAGCAAGAGCCCCATGCGCTCCCGACATTAAAAGCACCGCTGTTAGTTTTGTGTGCCACCATCCAGACGCCCAGTCGACAACCCCAGGAATAGCACTCAACAACAACCCGAATGTCCACGTCGCAATCATGGCAGGATTCATAATAATCCTGAGTAATTTGCCCTCCATCACAGAAAAAATCGCCGCTGTTTCAGAATCAGGTTTGACCTGGGTGTGATAAACAAACAGCCGTGGCAAATAAAACATTCCTGCCATCCATGCCGTAAAACTAACGATGTGAGCAATTTTAAGCTGGGGATACCAGGGTGCTAAAAATTCTTGAAATTCCGACAGTAGCATTGCGAATATTCCTGAGGACATTGCGGATAGGGGGCATATAATTTTCTTCCTTTATCAAGGGCTGCCTTCACATGTGTGGCAAGTCCGTTGATAAAATCGGGAGCAAGGCTTGGCGTTGGCACACGTGCATACGTTTCGACACCTGCTTCTTTTGCAAGTTCCGCGTACTCAACATCGAGTTCAACTAACGTTTCAGAGTGTTCACTCACAAACGCCAAGGGCACCAAGAGGACATTTTTACCATCTTGACCAGCTTGTTTAATTTCATCATCCGTGTATGGCCGAACCCAGGGAAGGGGCCCCACGCGACTTTGGAAACAGACCTTCCAATCCTTACACGTTGCACCTAACTTTTTCACAAGCGCTTGTGCGGTTTGATTGACCTGCCACACATAAGGATCGCCTGACTTTACGATTGATTCCGGGAGGCCATGTGCCGAAAAAAGAACCCGTGTCTTCGACGGATTCATTTCTTTGAGCTTTTCTGAAATACCGTCGCTAAGCGTTTGAACAAATCCATCCATCTTCGGATAGCAACAGATCCGACGCATATAAGCGCCTTTGAGATTTTGACGCTCGACTTCCTCATCCCACTCCTTGAGTGATGACCCTGTCGTTGTGGTCGAAAATTGCGGATACAGCGGCATTAACACCACGTGGGAGGGTTGCCACTTTTTAACGTCTGACACTACCTGAGGCGCCATTGGATGCCAGTAGCGCATACACACAAATGTTTTCCAGGAAACACCAGGATGCTTTTCTTCCAAAACCTGTGTGAGGGCGTCAGCTTGATCTCGGGTGTTTTTAAGCAGAGGTGATCCCCCACCCAACTCCTCATAAATTTTTGCAGCCTCAGGTGCACGGCGCCACGCAATAAAACGACTTAGCGGCGTGCGTAAAAATCCTGGTAAGCGAATGATCGCAGGATCATTAAATAAATTTCTCAGAAAAGGCTGAACACTCGCTGGTGAATCAGGGCCCCCCAGGTTGAACAGAACTACGGCAATGCGTTCCATGGATATCAATCTCTCTTTTGATACTGTCTTAACCTAGTTCACAGAATTACGCACGTGATTAATGTATTCGTGCGCATGCGCAAGCGGAGTTTCTGGCAAAACGCCATGGGTTAGGTTCATAATGAAGGGGCGTTCTTTAAAAATTTTCATGAACGCATCAATTTCACCCGTTAACCGATTTCCGCCCGCGACAAGTGCGGAGGGTGTTGGCCCACCCTGCACAGCAAAACGCGGGTCTAGCGTGTCGTGAACCTCTTTGAATGAAAATGTTTCAGGAATAGATACGCATGCATAATCGTCCACGAGATCATTCAGCGCTGATAGATGCCCCGCGTATCCGCGAGGGAAAAGAATCATCGGCTTATCTGGAAAGGCCTTATGAACGCGCGCCGCAATTGTTGCCCATGGGCGCAATAACCACGATTCGATATATTCTTTGGGCACACTGGCTGCATGAGATTCAAACAGCTGTAGGGCATCCGCACATGTGCTTGCTTGGTTAATCAAATGCATGGCCACAATTTCAGACAGGGCATTAATCCACTGCGTAACTTTTTCAGGATTTTGTCGTGCATACGCTGAGGTAAACCCAATACGATCCGCATTATTTGCACCCAACATGTACGTTAATAGCGTCCAAGCCCCCCCCGCAAACCCCAGTATAGGTGTTTCCTTGGGGGTTTTAATCCGGGTGAGTGTCAGCCCCTGGTAGACGGGAAATAGATCCTTATGGAATGTATTTGGATTGTAGTTTGCAATAATCTGATCAATATCTTTGGCTGAAATATCAATTCCCTTGCCCTTTATGAACTGAATGTTTTGGCCAAGAATCTTTGGAATGATTAAAATATCTGAAAAGAAAATTACAGCACTTAGATCAAACTCTTGAATGGGAAAGGTTGAAATTTCACTACTGATATCTGGTTGAAAACACCGTTCCCAGAAATCAGGAATTTGTTTTGCAAAGCTTTGATAGATAGGCAAAAACCGACCTGCTTGACGCATGAACCATATGGGAGGAATCTTTTGTTTATGCCGCTTGAGCGTTTGAATAAGAGGACTGGAACTTATTAACATTTTTTCTTTCTAAATATATATATTAAAAGGTTGTTTTTGATGTTGGTGGCTGTATAACTCGCCTTCACAGGCTGTGTGTATATATTATCTGTCCTCAGGTTTGCGTCAATGATGGTCTGTGAATTCTGGGGATAATTTTTAATCTTCTTTTCATTACCTGGTGTATCGGTATCTATATGTGTTAACAAAATCGGTGATAACATTTTATAGTTAAAAGTTTTCCGTTTAAAACAGGGGTTATTAACATGTGCATAACTTGTGTAGGAAAATAAGCTTAGAAGGATAAGTTTACGCCAAACAGTGTGGCGGGGTACTTATCCCCACTATTCACAATTTTTATATAGGTATTGATGTGTTTTAAGAATGACCTAAGTATTAAGGGAACTCAGTGTGAGGTGTTATTCCTCAATTTTACGCCAAAGTGGATCGCTTATTTTAGCAAGAAATGCCCGATGATTTTCCACATCCTGTGCATTAATTGGGAAGGTGCGTGGGGCAAGAATCGGTTTTGTCGTTGCAATTACTTCTGTGTCGTGGCTTTCTTTTTCCTTGAGAAGATTAAGATCTCGCTGGCGTCCGCCAATTAATTCGAGATAAACGTCCGCAAGTAAGTAGGAGTCCAGCAAGGCACCATGCTTATCACGCATCGTGTTATCAACACTGAATCGCTTACATAGGGCATCAAGGCTTGCGGGGGAACCAGGAAATTTCTGTCGCGCAATTCGCAGCGTATCTATCGCACGACTCATGGGCAGCTGTTGCCGATTAAGTGTTTTGAGCTCCGCATTTAAGAATTTCATATCAAACACGGCATTGTGAATAATAAGTGGACTATCACCAATAAACGCAAGAAAATCATCAATTACATCGGCAATAACAGGTTTATCCCGCACATCAGCATACGTTATCCCGGTGATTCGGGTGGATTCTGCAGGAATGTCACGTTCAGGGTTAATGTAGCGTTGGAATGTTTTTCCTGTGGGAATGTGGTTTTCAAGCTCCAAACAACCGATTTCGATAATTCGGTGACCGCGAAAGGGATCTAGGCCTGTTGTTTCTGTATCTAAAACGACTTCACGCATTGGAAACTAAGTTTCTTTCATTATTAATAGAGGTTCACTCTAAAAAGTGCAATGCTCTACTTGAATCATTGCGCTTGTTTTTCTATGATCCTCTTTTGATTTATGTTTAGGAATAAAGATGGAACGCGTCCCCATGACCCCTCAAGGGAAAATAGCCCTTGAGGAAGAATTAAAAGTACTAAAAAAGGTTGAGCGACCTGAAATCATTCGCGCCATTTCAGACGCCCGTGCCCACGGTGATTTATCTGAGAACGCGGAATATCACACAGCCAAGGATAAACAAGGATTTATCGAAGCGCGAATCCGCGACCTTGAGGGAAAAATTTCCTGTGCGGAGGTTATTGATCCTGCAAAAATTACGTCGTCACGTATTTGTTTTGGGGCAACCGTTGCCTTAGTTGATGAAGTCACAGACGAGGAAATCACCTATCAAATCGTTGGTTTTGATGAGGCCGATCTTAAAACAGGCCGCATTTCAAATACATCACCTCTTGCCCGGGCATTAATGGGTAAAAAATCTGGCGACAGTGTTGAGGTGCGCTCTCCCCGGGGTGTCAAAAACTATGAGATTCTCAGCATAAAATTTGTGTAGATTACCATTGTTACCTAAATTTGGGGACGTATTCGTGTGTTAATCGCGTGGGGTGAAGATCAGACTAATAATTCTGAGAATGAAAAAACAGCATAGTACTAATGCATTAAATTGTGATAGATCTCTCATCTAACAACAAACACGTCTTTAAATGAAAATTCTTACGTTATATATACTCGCTTTAATCACAACATTTAGTCTACATGCTTCTGACGCTGCTGCATCAGCAAGTAGTGCGGGAGCCGCCGCTGCTTCTAGTGCTGCGGAGGCTGATGACCTTGTTCCTGAGTCGTGGGGGTGTCGTAAATATTACGCTTACAAATCAGATGTTGATCCAGGTTTTCGCACCCCTGCACAAAGTGAAGGATTTGGCGAAGAAACACTGCTCCAAGATTCCTTATGCATTGAAGAAGCAGAGTTTCTTTTGCGCATTGGTGTCGATCCGAAAGAAATAAGTCCTTCTGGAAGAGGCTGTTTGCACACCCAAGACGATCTGAGTATCGTACGTCTGTTGATTAGTAGGGGCGCTGATCCTCATCAAGTTTGGTTGCATGGGTATCCCACCAGACAGCGCAAACCCATACATTGCGCATGTGATTTAGAGCTCACAAAGTTTTATGTTGAAGAGTGTGGTGCTGATCCGAAAGAGGGTATTTATCATTTTGATGAATCATCAGGCGCGAAATTTTTAATGGAAGGTGCCTTTGTGCTTTATTCACGAAGTGTTGACGAGTTAAAATTTGCATTGGACGTTGGTTGCGATCCTTATGATATTGAATATAGTCTTTCATGCACAACAAACATGCTTGAGCCTGATAATCTTTCAATAATAACTTATTTTCGATATTTTGTAAGCAGAACCCAAGAACACCATATCTCTTTAGCACCGGAAGAAGATTATTGTACTTTTCCGCATATCTCGGACATCAAAGAGTGTGTTGATATAATGAAAAGCCACGGAATTGACCTCACGGTAAAGGCACCTAATGGAAATACAATTCTTCATAAAGTGAACCTCTCAAGCTATGTTATTAATCTGTTTGTTGCTGAGGGTGTTGCCTTTGATGATGAAAATAGTAAGGGTCTTTCTCCACTTTTTTGCACAATCAAAAAATGGGCAGCTGAAAAAAGTAGAAAAGCATCAGGAATGGCATACATAACGGGGTTTGATATTGCGCGCAAAGAGGCCGCAGAAGCCCTAATCCTGCACGGCGCACGTGTGGAGTTGGGAGATAAATCAGTCAAGGCCTCAGGTATGTTTACCGATGAAGAATATGATGACATTATGAACCGTCGTAACGCACTTGTTAAAATCAAACGGTTTTTTCATAGATGGAAAACATAGCGATTTTTTGTTTGTGATATTTATCAATTCACAAAACTTAATACTTCCATCACCCAGACAAAGTCAGACACGAGTAAACGAGTGAGAGGTGCGGGTTGTTCTTCTGATCGATATACTAGTTACCTCCGGCGTTTGTTAAATTTTTTGCTGACGATATTGTAAGGCTTCAAGCATGTGGTGGCGCTTTACATCATGACTTTCATCTAAATCAGCAATGGTTCGTGCTACCCGCATGGTGCGATGATATCCCCGCGTTGAGAGTTGATGAACGTCCGTGGCCTTTCGAAGGACAGACAATGATTCATCATGATAGTTTCCTACGTGTTCCAATATTTCGTGTGAAAGCCGCCCATTAAAGACCCCCTTCGGGTTGCGCGTTTTTTGAAGATCTACGGCCGTATTAATGCGTGTGTGTGGATCAGATCGATCTTCGCCTGTGTGGGTATGAATATCTGCCACGGGAACGGGGCGCACGTTTACAAATAAATCGAACCGATCGAGAAAAGGCCCCGATATTTTTTCCACGTATTTTCGTACACACGCGGGTTCTTTACCACATCCTTGAGGGAGACCCGCATATCCGCACTTACACGGATTTAATGCAGCAATTAGTTGAAAATCGGCATTGAATGTTGCCGTATAATTTGCCCGTGAAATGTGTGCTTTTTGATGCTCGAGCGGTTCGCGCAGAACCTCCAGTGCCTTACTTGAAAATTCTGCAAGTTCATCAAGAAAAAGAACCCCATTGTGGGCAAGGGCAACTTCGCCAGGGGAAACACTTAACCCTCCACCAATCAACGAAACCGGGGACGCTGTATGATGGGGTGTACGAAAGGGACGTTCTTTTATATCCCGCTTTTCATGTGACTTAGATGAAAGGCTATAATTAATTTCTGTTTCAAGGGCTTCACGTGGTGAGGGTTTGGGAAGCAATCCCATGAGGGCGCGTGCTAACAATGTTTTACCCGAACCAGGCGCCCCCATCATCAAA
>CAYGTJ010000016.1:0-13470 GCA_964352755.1 uncultured Alphaproteobacteria bacterium | reverse complement strand
AAAGACCGCTTAATTACCACATTACGCGGGATATTTGGAACAACGCGCCTTAGTTCTGTTGAAAAACCAATCTTTTTTCATGTAAAAGAGCGCGCAACGAGCCTGGAATATTTGCTCTCATCCACCCGTGCCCGTTCAAATGGTACCCATGATTATTCGCTTGTGGATGTGATTTCTTCTGCGGCGACGACCAAGGGGTTATATAAATCAAAATCTGTTACCAGTATTGGTGACGACCACGGCCCCGGTGTCACGCATCGGTTTCTTGATATTATCACTGATTATCACTGTTGCGCATCGGCACTTCCCTCACTTAAAGCCTATTTAGACGAGATAAAACTGACCAGTGGAAATACTGATAACATCGGTCTCATGTCGCTTGGACACATTGATCCTTCGGTTGAAATTCATGTAAAATGTTCTCAGTCAAAGAGTGACGAAGCCACCTTAAATTTTTTACTTGGTGAAAAATATGTGCGTATCGCGATTGCCTTTGACCCGATTCCCTCTGATCCACTAGGCATTGGTAACGCCACGATTCGAGGATACATCCAGCGTTCAAATCCATTGAATCCAGGTCAACACGAGTTCAAAAAGAAATTTGACCGTGGCATGTTTAAAATTGGCATCGCAACCCGCGAAGAAATTCGCAAATGCACATCGTTCGTATTCGTACGCACAAAAGACGGCATAAAACGTATTTCCCGAGAACGTTATGAGATGCACCAACGATCACGTGTGCCGCGTTTTATTTCTGCGTCAGGGCACCTGGTCGTAGATGGTGTTTTGGGAGCACGTCTTTCACATGGCAACCCCTTGCATGATCAAAGCATGATCGTACATCATTTATCCGCACAACCGATGAGAACTGTTACAAGTTCACGATGTATAAGGGGTATTGCACCAAAACACCTCAAGGGACATGCCTTTGAACAGAACCGGCGGGTGCATTCAACTGAGTTACCAACACGTCGAATTGGCATTATAAAATCCATTGCCTCAAGCACCCCACACGTGAGGACTGACTATACGGGTAAGCACATAATCACCCACGGCGAGGGCATCACGTCGACCCAGGAAACAGAAACTGATACGGATGAAAGTAGCGGCTCTGCTGCTGTTGTTGTGGCGGATGATTCTGCCCTGGATGCCGCCCTCAATATTGAACGCTCCGAAGGAACCGACGATGCTGATTCAATGGACAGTCCAGTTCCGGTTACTGGGGATGTTACCGAGTCACCCCGAGCGCCCGCACCGGCACCCCCTGAAATGCCCGGTGTAGAAATGACCACTGATGAATAACGATTAACTACGTTCGTCGAGCCACGCCATTTGAACGGCCTCAAGTATCCGTTCATTACATTTATCGAGATCTCCCGCAAATCCAGGCAAGGCAAGAATCATTTCACGAAGTGTTGGAAAACTCAGCCCTAGGATATCAACATCTGCATGTTTTTCCTCAAGAGCAATGGCAATATCGTAGGTATCTGTCCAAATCATATTAATCAAGCATCATGTTTCGTGTGGCAGCCGGCAAACGCACCTCGATACCGTCGATCGCATCACTCATGATGATTTGACAGCCCAAACGTGAGGTCTTTTCAAGACCAAACGCAAGATCAAGCATATCTTCTTCGTCCTCGGTGGGTTCTGACAACTTTGCGTACCAACTAGGCTCAACCACCACATGACACGTCGAACACGCAAGTGACCCCTCACACGCGCCCTCGAGATCTATTTTATTCGTATGCGCAACCTCAAGTAATGAAAGCCCCGCAGGTGCCTCAATTTCAGTACGTGTATCGTCAGGGGCAATAAAAATCACTTTTGGCATCGAACGTGTGTCCTCTTAATTTAGGGGGTTAATGATTATTTTCAGGAACTTTAGCATCTAATTCATCAGAATCAAGCGCTGTCTTTTTGCCTGCATTGGTTGCTTTATTGAGATGTGCATTAAATTGTGCCTCAACCAACGGCTGCATAAGGGTTTCAACCCGATTTATTGCCCCGCGAATATGTGCACGATCTGTGTGCGTTGCGGCTTCCTCAAGGGCGGTCAACGCATCGTGAAGATCAGGAGTTTTATCCTCCAGCGCATTCATCAAGGCCATTCCGGTGGCAAGCAGTGTTTCGGCCTTTTGACGCACCTGAATCATAAAGCGATTTTCCATATCCACGTTTGCATGCTGCAACGATTGGCGTACCATGCCTTCGATAACCTCACCATCGATCCCGTACGTAGGGTTTAGCTCAACACTTTGACGTTTTCCCGTTGTTTTTTCAAAGGCCTCAACACTCAAAACGCCGTCCGCATCTAGGGTAAAACGCACCCGTATGCGTGCTTCTCCTGCCTTCATCGGGGGGATTCCCCGCAATGAAAACTTCCCCAGGCTCCGGCAATCTGCGGCCAATTCGCGCTCACCTTGGGTAATATGAAGTGAAATGGCATCTTGGTCGTCTTTAAAGGTCGTAAATTCACGCCAATCGGATACGGGTATCGGTGTATTGCGTGCAATAATGCGCTCAACCACACCACCCAGCGTCTCAACACCCAGCGAAAGCGGCGTCACATCCGCAAGTGACATGCCGCCTTGATGGGAATCCTTATGGGACACCTGATGCGCCCGAACGGCGGCACCTTGCGCCACCGCTTCGTCAGGATCTAAATCAGTTAATATGGGGCAACGCGCGTGTTCTTTCAACGCATGCGCAACCAACTGCACACGGGTACTTCCCCCCACCAAGAGCACCCCTGAAAGATCATCCCATGTGACATCTGCATCAGCCAAAGCATGGGAACACAACGTTAATGTTCGTGTCACATGCGCGCGAATCATCTCATCAAAATCACCACGTGTTATACGTACCGTTTTTTCGTCGACAGTAATGGATGCCTCATCCGCCTGGGACAAGTCATGTTTAACTCGCCGCGCCTGGGTAATTGCCTCAGCCCGAGTTTCGAATGTTAGCCCATGTTCGCCAAGATATGAGGCAATGGCTGCATCAAAATCATCACCACCAAGATCTGTGTCCCCCACGGTTGCCAACACGTGAAAAAATCCGTGCTCACAACGTAGCAATGAAAAATCAAACGTTCCCCCGCCAAGGTCATATACACCGTACAGCCCCGGTTTGTCTGTTCGAAGACCAAATGCCAGTGCTGCCGCCGTGGGCTCACTCAGCAAGATGATTTCTTGGAACCCTGCGTATTCGGCGGCCTTACGTGTG
Source organism: uncultured Alphaproteobacteria bacterium (assembly GCA_964352755.1). Taxonomy (GTDB): domain Bacteria; phylum Pseudomonadota; class Alphaproteobacteria; order JAUHZC01; family JAUHZC01. Next base: position 10,242 of record CAYGTJ010000016.1, on the reverse strand, counting down.
GCCATGCGTGCCACCTCATCGAAATACGCAGGCACCGTAATCACGGCGTTATTTATCTCGGTATCGCAATTATCCTCAGCGATAAGCTTGAGAAAATTGAGGATTTCTGCAGATATCATTATTGGCGAGATTGATTTTCGCCCTACGCGCACATGTGCCTCACCGCTGAAAAAGGCGTTATCATTCTTTTCATCACACACCATTGTGCCCCGCCCGAGTCGGCGCTTAATGGAATGAACGGCAACATATCCTTCAGCATCATCCAGATCACCAATGGACACCATTTCGCCTTCTTTGGTATAGGTCACAACGGACGGAAAAATGTGTCGTCCCCGGGAATCTTTAAAAAACACCACCTCGCCGTTATCGTAATGACACACCAACGAATGTGTGGTGCCAAGGTCAATTCCCACCCACTTTTCGGGGGGATCTCCCTCATCCGTGCGGGGCGTGTTCGGTTCTAACAGTTGCAAGAGTTGCGTCATAGGGTTGCATCCAATCTTCGGGTTAATGAGGTCACCAACCGATGGGTATAGCGGGCGCGAAGCACCCCGGTTTTCATGGCCTCTGGTGTATCTGCCGCATCAATAGCGCATAGTTCATTGAAAAGTTCGGTGCGTAGCTCCTGAACACGCTCGAGTAACTGCGCATCGGGGATGATATCGAGGGATTCCTGGCGTTCAAAAAAGGCCATGAGTTCACCCGCTGGTAAATCTTCATGGGCGTCAATAGTCACCTTTTTTAATGAAATCACCAATTCTGCCCGGGCGATTGGATCGCTCAACAGTTTAAACGCGGCGTTGATATCAGCGCAGGCCTCATCCGTCGTGGCTTCTTTCCGTTTGTGCGCATACGCATCCATAAGGGTTTGCTTTGCAAGGGCAGCCTGTTGCGGCACATTCAAAATTTCAAACGCATTATACATGAAACGATTCCCCACACCCACAGCGACCCTTTTCATTGGGGTTCGTAAATACGAATCCCTTGGCTACTTTTTCATCCTTGTATTCCATTGTTGTGCCAACAACAAATAAAACGGCCTTAGGATCAATGAAAATTTTGATTCCTTCGGATTCGACAATTTCATCGTGTGGCTGATGGATATCCGCAAATTCTAGTGTATACGCCAATCCCGAACACCCTCGGGTGCGCACCCCCACTCGAATCCCCAGCGATGGTTTCCCTCGGGCATCAAGCATGGCACGAATGCGCCCTGCCGCATCCGGCGATAGTGTGAAGAGATCTTTGGCCGGCTGATTACGCAACGTTACTAGTCTCGTGACTGGTCTCGTTTGCGTCATGTGTGGCGCCAGCTTTTTCCTCATAATCGGCAATGGCCGCGCGAATGGCATCTTCCGCTAAGATTGAGCAGTGAATTTTCACGGGAGGCAATTCCAAATGATCCGAGATGTCTTTATTGCGGATCGTTTTCGCCTCATCAAGGGTTTTGCCCTTAATCCATTCGGTGGCCAATGAGCTAGATGCAATAGCGGTTCCACATCCAAACGTTTTGAATTTTGCCTCAGTGATTTTTCCTTCCTGCACCCGAATTTGCAGTTTCATCACATCACCGCAACTGGGGGCACCGACGAGACCTGTTCCCACATAATCATCATTTTTATCCAATGAACCAACGTTGCGTGGATTTTCGTAGTGGTCGATTACTTTTTTACTATAAGCCATGTGTTTTTTCCTTTTGTTGGTTGGGAACCGCTTAATGCGCTGCCCAGTTAATTGATTTCAGATCGATGCCTTCTTGTGCCATTTCCCACAATGGGCTCATTTTCCGCAGGTGTTCCACCGCACGTATAATTTGATCCGCGGCCAGATCAATATCCTCAGATTTTGTAAAGCGCCCAAATCCAATGCGCAACGACGTGTGGGCGAGTTCTTCATCAACACCTAGTGCCCGCAACACATAGGACGGCTCAAGTGATGCCGACGTACATGCCGACCCAGATGATACCGCTAGATTCTTAATCCCCATCATAAGACCTTCGCCCTCTACATGGGCAAAACTCATGTTCAAACTGCCGGGTACGCGCATGTCCGCTGACCCGTTGAGGTAAACCTCAGGCAAGGCCGCATGTAATTTGTTGAGCAAACGATCATGCAATCCCTTAAGGCGTTCGGCTTCAGCCCCCATTTCTTTACCCGCAATAGCACACGCCATGCCCAAACCAACACAAAGTGGCGTCGGCAAAGTTCCCGAGCGCATCCCTCGCTCTTGACCACCGCCGTGAATGATAGCTTTCAAGCGCACACGGGGTTTACGACGCACGAACAAGGCGCCAATGCCTTTAGGTCCATACAATTTGTGCCCCGAAATACTCAGCAAATCAACGTTCATTGCGTTCACATCCACGGGAATTTTTCCCACGGCTTGGGCGGCATCAGTATGAAAAAACACACCGTGGTCGCGACAGATCTGGCCAATCTCAGCAATCGGTTGAATCACACCGATTTCATTGTTCACTGTCATCACCGATACCAAGGCCGTATCCGGGCGAATTGCACTTTTCAAAACATCAAGGTCGACCAAACCATCTTGCTTAACGGGTAAATACGTGACGTCAAATCCCTCTTGCTCAAGATGACGTGCGGAATCAAGCACACATTTATGTTCAGTTAACACGGTAATGAGATGTTTTTTATCTGATTTATAAAAATTCATCACCCCCTTAAGCGCCAGGTTGTTTGATTCCGTTGCACCTGAGGTAAACACGATTTCACGCGGATCCGCCCCGATGAGATCTGCGATTTCCTTACGGGCTGTTTCAACCGCTTTTTCCGCACGCCAACCAAACACATGATTGCGTGAATGCACGTTGCCGAAATCTTCGTAAAAATAGGGCAACATGGCATCCACCACCCGCGGATCGCACGGTGTTGTTGCCTGGTAATCTAAATAATGCACACCATCGGTGACCGTATTGAGTGTGTGTGGTTCATTCCCCATCAAATCTATCCTTGTTTTGTTCATGCGTGTTTAACTGTTTGTTCTGGTTGTGTGTGTGATTGGCCGCGTACATGTGATTGGCCGCGTACAGGGGGTAAACGGAGACGTTTCATTTCACGTTCACATATTTTTGCGGTTATCGCCAAAAATTGCTCTACATCATCGGACGTAGTTGACCACCCGATGCTGGCTCTGATGACACGCGCATGGGGAATCCCCATGGCATCCAACACATGGGATCGTTCAACCTTTCCTGATGAGCACGCAGATCCAGTACTCACCGCCACCCCTGAAAGATCATACTGCAATACCAATGCATTATTGGTGGAGCGAATCGTTTCGTCTGCGGGTGCATCCGTGGATACTCCATTAAACGCAATCAAAGACGTCGTGGGAACACGTGGTTGGTCATCACCAAGAATTGTAAGATTGAGCGCCCGCACCCCAGACTCCAAACGACGATTCAACACCGCCACCGAATCCCAGTTCACACCCTTAATTTCATCAAGTGCGGCACCAAAACCCGCAATCGCCGGAACATTTTCTGTTCCCGCCCGACGACGGCGTTCTTGCCCCGCCCCGCGCATAAACATCGGCAACGTTAATTCCGGTTTCATGATGAGAGCCGCAATTCCCTTAGGCCCCCCGATTTTGTGGGCAGACACCGTCATAAAATCACAATCCAGTGCTTGCATATCAAGGGTCAAACCTCCTGATAACGGCTTACCCAATGCCTGCACTGCATCACAATGCACCAACACCCCGTATTTGCGCGCAAGGCTAACAATGTCTGTAATCGGTTGAACAACACCGGTTTCATTATTCACCGCCATCACAGAGATTAATCGATACGCCCCCGAGGCAAGCTTGCGATCGCAGTCCTCAAGATCAATAATCCCTGAGGGGGTACACGCAATTTTATCACAAGACGGATAAATGTTCATAAGTGACGGGTGTTCAATCGCGCTGATGAGAACCTCAGACGTGTCAAACCCACGGATGACCATATTGTTTGATTCGGTGCCCGAACTAGTAAACACAATCCCCGCAGGTGTGCAATTGATGTGATCTGCAAGCGTATAGCGTGTCTGTTCAATGAGTGCCCGGGCATCGCGACCTGTACGGTGGATAGATGACGGATTCCCATACATTTCCATTGCATTGATCAAGGCACGTTTTGCCGATGCAAACAGGGGTGTTGTCGCATTGTAATCAAGATAAATCACGACGCATACCTCTCGTTCTCGCAAGTGCCCTCATGAGAACTGGGCGGAACATTCAAACCAGACGAATGAACATCTGCCAACATGGTATCTGCAAAAAAACCTGTAACCACTTGCCCGAGGTTCGACCACAACTCATGCGTCAGACACTTAACCGATGAGCCGTTGCACGTCTTTTTATCACTGCCGCATCCCGTTGTTTTAATCGAATCATCGACGGCTGCAATTATTTCAAGCAAGGGAATTTTTGATGGCTCACGGTTAAGGGCAAACCCACCCATTGCCCCGCGGGAACTTATCACCAATCCCGCCCGACGTAGACGCGCGAATAGTTGCTCAAGATATGGTAATGGCATTAATTGGCGTTCGGCAATTTCAGACAGACTCACGGGCATGTCACCCCCATGAACCATCAGATCAACCATCGCCGTCACGGCGTATCTACTTTTTGCACTAAGGCGCATATTTATCTCTCATAAATACATGCGGATAATTTACTTGTGAAATTATCAGCGAGTATGATAAGTTTTTTAACGTTTTAGACTTGAATATGTGAATACAAGCACATACATAACCTAAATCTTGTTGAAAAATATACAATCATGACCAAAAAAGTCAAGATTGATTTTTTCAGCCTCCCTAACAGTTCTCAACCGTGAGGAATACATGCCTGAACTATTTATCACTGGCCCAGAGGGTCGCATTGAAGCCCGTTATTTCCCCCAACAAAAGCCCAATGCCCCGGTTGCGCTAATTCTTCACCCGCACCCGAACAAAGGCGGCAATATGAACACCAAGGTAACGTTTGCCTTGTACAAAACTTTCGTGGAAATGGGATTTAATGTCCTGCGCTTTAATTTTCGTGGGGTGGGACGTTCTGAAGGTATTTTTGATGGCGGCGAAGGTGAACTCACCGATGCGGCAACACTGATGGATTGGCTCCAGGCCAAAAACCCTGAGGCACCGGCTACATGGGTTGCTGGTTTTTCCTTTGGTTCCTGGATTGGCATGCAACTTCTTATGCGTCGACCTGAAATCGCAGGGTTTGTTTCGGTTAGCCCGCCTGCCAATACCCTTGATTATAGCTTTTTGGCGCCGTGTCCTGTTTCAGGGCTTATTATGCACGGTACCCGCGATACGATTGTTCCTGCCGCAAGTATCGATGTTTTGTTGGCAAAGCTTGCCCTTCAAAAAAACATCACAGTGACCCACAAACAAATCGAGGGCGCAGATCATTTCTATGATGGATATACGGGCGCACTCATGAACAACATTCGCAATTATGTTCTCAATGAACACAACCGCGAACATGAGGCACAAGCCAGCTAACAATCCCACCGAAAAGCTCAAAGCCGAATAAATCAAAGCCAAATAAATCAAAGCCGAAAAGCTCAAAGCCAAATAAATCAAAGTAAGGGCGCGAGCCAAATCCGGGCGCGTTTGCGCTCAACTTTATCCACCGCATCAACGGTCAAATGGCGCACACCCCACACCAACGCATCCACACGGTCGGGTGAGTTGCTTTTGCCCTGGCCTTTGAAATCTAGCATCTGTTTTTCAAGCTCAGGAAACGGATGCACATGCATCACGCGTTCTTGCATATACAGTGATGACACAGGATTTGCGCGTGAATATTTATTCGAACGTGCGCGAACAGATATAACCGGGAAATTCACATTCATACTGTGCAGGAGATCTTTCACCAGTTCGCCGCCATTATTGACCTCTGCCACGATGTATTCAGCGTTTATTTCACGCGCCACATCGGCCACACGTTGGGCCCATGTTGCTGGGCGGGCACGCATACTATGATCACCAAGCACCCATACAATGCCCTTGGCGTCTTGGCCCAGACTTATAATACCGGTTTCATCTGAGTTTTCATTGCACGTAACCGCTGGATCGACGGCCACGATCGTGCGCACCATTTCAGGAGGCATTTCACCCTTTGGCATATGATGAATGTATTCCTGAATCCAGATCATATCATCGCTACTGATGAATTCCGCATCGATTTCCTGACGTCCCATGGCTGTGTTTCCGTACAGACGCATGATGTTATCAAGAAAACATTTGGGTAGGTTGTCCTTGTTCGCGTGACTGCTCCCGCGGGTTACGTGTACGGATTCATCTTTGGTGAGCTCCACCAAAAATGTGCGTGGACGCGGTGTCGTTGTGATAATCAAGCGAGGATGTTTACCAACACGCAGACTAAAACACAACTGATCCCAGATGTGGCGCATATGTGCAAACTTTGCAAACTCGTCAATCCACGCGGAATCAAACTGAGGGCCGCGAAGCTTCTCATAGGTTGCGTCGGTAAAAAGTGTTGCCTGCGCGCCGCACGGCCATGTCAACGTACCCGCAGATTTGTTATAAACAGGGATGTTATTGCTTGGACTTATGGCGATTAATCCGCTCGCCCCGTCGATCATCACCTGTTCAATTTCTTGAAATGTACGCCCAACCAACGCAATACGCCGGGCTGTTCCCGCGCGCACCCAGGACGAAATAGTTTCAGCACCTGTGCGTGTTTTTCCAAACCCACGACCGGCAAGAATTAACCATGCAAACCAATCACCCAGCGGAGGGCGTTGCTCGGGACGGGCGATTTTGTCCCATCGGGACAATTCATGGGACGCGTCCTGATCCTGTGAGCTACACGATAAATCCGTAGATACCGCAGATGATGCACGCCGAGACACGGCAAACGGGATTGTTTCATATCTTTGGCGAGAAGGTGTGAGCCCTGTATGATCTGTGATGTGTGTTGCTATTTTTTGTGTCGTGCGTGATTTACGTCGTGAAATTCCCTGTGACATGCATTCCTCCCTAAAATACAAAACGCACTCTAACCGATAACATGATTTTTGCTGAATTTTTTCCTGCCTAATGGGCATTGTTCCTTTTTAGGTGACCTGCAAAGCGCCCTGGCATATACTCATCTGACAGCTATAAGGCCTCAAGAAATCTCTGTGAATATTAAGATAATTGCCATTGGAAAATCAAAAGACTCCCATATAAATGCACTGATGACGAATTATGCATCACGTATGACATGGACGTGTGAATGCATTGAAGTCATTCCCAAAAAAGACTCCCCTACCCCACGTGCACGCCAAATTTATGAGGCCGAACTTATCAGCAAACACATCCCCACAGATACCTATCTCATCGCCCTTGATAGCCGGGGGAAAAACCTTTCAAGTCCTCACCTCGCTGATTGTCTTGGCCGCTGCGGTGAAACCCATGGTAAGTGTGCTTTTCTGATTGGCGGTGCTGACGGGCTTTGCTATTCGTTGCTTTCTCGGGCGAATCAGACACTTTCGTTGGGTGCAAATACTTGGCCTCACATGTTAGTGCGGGTTATGCTACTTGAACAGATTTATAGATCACAACAGATATTAAATAATCACCCCTACCATCATTAATGTTAACTAAATAATCATATAATATTCACAATCAAATTATCACTTGCATTTTTGGCAGAAATGTTATTGATATGAATCATAATATTCATGAAAGTATAACGTATCCAATGGTTGCAAACATTCGTCTCTCACGTGGGGATTTATCTCCAGAATTTACACACTCTGGTTCGGTTGCCATCGACACGGAAACGCTCGGGCTAAACATTCATCGCGATCGCCTCTGTGTTGTCCAGATTTCGGCGGGTGATGGAAATGCTGAGGTGATCCAGATTGTTCCTGATATCATTCCTAAGCGATTGATTGACTTGCTGAGCGACGACACCCTAGTGAAACTCTTTCACTATGGGCGCTTTGACATTGGGATTTTGGCCACAAATCTTGGGATCCTGATCCAAAATGTGTATTGTACGAAAATTGCGTCTCGGTTAGTGCGAACTTACACGGATCGTCATGGACTTAAGGAACTCTGTCGTGAAATTCTCAGCGTTGATCTCAACAAGTCTGAGCAATCATCTGATTGGGGACGTGACGAACTCACCGAGGCTCAGGTTAATTATGCCGCACAAGATGTGTTGTATCTACATAAACTCCAGGCACATTTAGATGCAATGCTCGCCCGCGAAGACCGTACAGAAATTGCCCAGGCGTGTTTTGATTTCCTACCCGTACGCGCACACCTCGACACGCAAGGTTTTGAAAGCGTCGAAGTATTCAACCACAGTTAATAAGGCTTTTTTTCGTCCCATGCATGAACGCAACATACACCCGGCACAAACATCCGTTGATTCACAAACAACGTCACCCGACACCGCCCACATGACCGAAGAATGCATTCACCTAAGCGAGGGCAAGCGCGTAATCGCCCTTGAGGCAGAGGCGCTCGCTAAGCTCAGTGAAATGCTTGATGATCAATTTGCAAAAGCCGTGCGCCATCTGCGCAGTATTTCCGGGCGCATTATCGTCACAGGGGTAGGAAAATCAGGTCTAGTCGGCAGTAAAATTGCTGCAACATTCTCATCAACCGGTTCACCGGCTCTTTTTGTCCATGCCGGTGACGCAAGCCATGGTGATCTTGGCATGATCACCCCAGATGATGCGATTGTTGCGATCTCAAACTCCGGTGAGACGGGTGAATTGCTCCACATTATCAACTATGCGAAACGCTTTGATATTACGGTGATTGGCATTACGCAAAACCCACAAAGTACACTTGCCCAATTTGCGCACTTTACCTTGTTACTTCCCAAAACGCCTGAGGCATGTGGTCTTGGTGTGGCACCAACGACGAGTTCTACCGCCACCATGGCACTGGGTGATGCGTTGGCGGTTTCATTGCTAACGCGGCGCGGGTTTTCCGTAAATGATTTTGGTGTGTTTCACCCGGGGGGAAGCCTTGGGCGTCTATTATTACGTGTCGAAGATCTCATGCACGGCGGTGACACCCTTCCCACGTGTCACGTGAACACCCCTGTGAGCGATGCCTTGCTTATCATCACAAATATGCGCCTTGGTTGCGTTGGTGTTGTTGATGACGCGGGGCATCTCACGGGAATTATTACTGATGGAGATTTGCGCCGACATATGTCGGGGAATTTACTCACACAAACTGCCGGTGATATCATGAGCCGTAGTCCAAAGGTTGCCCACCCCAAACAGTTGGCCAGTGAAATTCTGATGATCTTAAATAAACACAAGATTACGAATATGTTCGTTGTAAATCCTGAAACGCATGCCCCCATTGGTGTTATACATATCCATGATCTTTTAGAACAAACGCGGCCGAACCCCTCAACGAACAAAGGCACGTGAGCACAATGAAAGATACACGCACACTGGCAACGTTTGGCGGAAAGATTTTTTTCTTTGCGGCGGCTCTCGTGTTGTTGCTTGCGATTGTTTTATGGCCATACGTCACAACACCTCGTCGCTATGAAATTAAGGAAATCCCCCCCATCACAACGGAAGAGACCACCCAGCCAGAAGATTCTGTTGATGTGCCGGCCAGCAAACAGGATAAATCCTCATCATCTGCTCCCGAACACACGAATTATGACATTAGCGAAGACATTAATGAGGGTGAAATGGTCTTTCAAGGGAAAACCGAACTAATCATCACGCCCAAACAATGATCCAGCGATACATCACCATTTTTGTAACATGTATGTGGCCTCTGTGCAGCGCGGGTGACCAATCCCCTACGCCTGCGCAAACGCCCATAAATGTCGACACCGGCAGCATCTCAATCAATGCCGATAAAAGTGTGCGGTGTCAAAAAGACCGCCGCAGTTGTACGGCAGAGGGCAACGTACGCCTCAAAAAAGGAAGCGAAGAGTTTAATGCCGACACAATTAATGCCACATTCACCGATCAGCATGTTTTAAGCACCGCCAAAGCAAAGGGCAATGTGCACTTTAAAACAGATACATTTGAAACACACACACCGGAAGCTAATTATAACATCAGCACAAACGAACTTACTGCCAAAGGGCGTGGATCACGGGTGAAAGAAATCACCAACGATCGTGAATTAGAGGCTGCACACATTCACGTACGTTTTCATCCCACGGATAAAAAACACCCGACCCAAAAAGATTTTAAAGACGCAACAGCAACCGAAAACGTTAAAGTC
>CAYGTJ010000015.1:304-13637 GCA_964352755.1 uncultured Alphaproteobacteria bacterium | reverse complement strand
AACTGCTGTACGCAAATGCGTTGAGGGCGCTAAACCTGAGAACGCCGCCGATATAGCTGCCAGTTTCCAGAAAACCATGGCGGATATTCTTTTTGAGCGTTCGGCACGTGCACTTACACACTGCCTGGCAAATGGAACCATACCCCACACGTTTGTAATTGCCGGCGGGGTCGGCGCCAATGCGCACATTCGTGAAAAGCTCACAAAATTAGAGGAAAAGTTTCCAATATCGTGTATATTCCCACCTATGAACTTATGTACTGATAACGCAGCCATGATTGCTTGGGCAGGAATTGAACAATCCACGGCCGGGTGTATTGAATCGTCATACCAGGTACGAGCTGTTCCTCGCTGGCCATTAAGTCAGCTATGTAATGAACGCCCCCCCACAAAGACTATTGATGAGGAGAATTGCACATGACCAAAGTTGTTGTTGTCGGTTCGGGAGCATGGGGAACGGCACTTGCCGCCGCCTTCCAAGCCTCAGGAAATGATGTGAGTATCTATTCGATTGAGAGTAATGTCGTCGATGAAATCAACACGGCTCATGAAAACAAAACGCGCTTACCAGGTGTAATGTTGTCCCCTAAAATTCGCGCGACACTTCGCACAGCATGCCTTAAGGGCGCGCATATTGTTGTGCTTGCAACCCCCGCACAAACAACGCGATCCGTGTTGACAAAGCTCAAATCGGTGATTGGCCCCGATACGTTCCTCCTGATTGGCTCAAAGGGCATCGAAGTCACCTCGGGAAGTCTATTAACAGACGTCATTGGTGAAATTCTTCCCAAACAACCGGTGGCGGTATTATCGGGCCCGGCGTTTGCTAAGGGACTTGGAAACGGTCAGCCAACAGCCTGCACACTTGCATGTGCCCGCATATCATCAAGTCGATGGCTCGCAAGCACCCTAAGCAATAAGAATTTCCGTTTATATCCAACGGATGATCTCATTGGGTGCCAGCTTGGCGGAGCGCTCAAAAACGTCATTGCTATTGCAGCTGGTATCGCTGAAGGTTTAGAATTGGGTGAAAATGCACGCGCCGCGGTTATCACCCGCGGACTGCATGAAATTGCACGCTTAGGTGTTGCCCTTGGTGGTCGGACGGAAACGTTTATGGGGCTTTCCGGGCTTGGGGATATGATCTTAACGGCAACGTCTGCGTCATCCCGCAACTTTAAGCTTGGCCTTGAAATTGGTAAAAGCGGCGATATACAAAAGCTTGCGCATGATTCCGCAACCACCCAAGAGGGCGTTCATACGGTAAAGGCAATTAAACTCATCAATCAAAAACGTGATTGTGAAATGCCAATTTCAGAAATGCTATATGATGTTTTATATGCGCAAAAACCCATTCACGAGGGGTTTCAAGAACTTCTCGATCGACCACTTCGCAGTGAGGAAAGATCATAATGAAACGTTGGTTAATGAAAACAGAACCCGCTGCCTATTCATGGCAAAACCTGATTGATGATGGTCGGTGCGAGTGGGATGGTGTGCGAAACTATCAAGCCGCGAATAACATGAAAATGATGCAGATCGGTGATGAGGTTTTCTTTTATCATTCGATCACTGACAAGCACATCGTTGGCATTGCCCGTGTCACAAAACTCTACTATCCAGATCCAACAGATCCCAAGGGACGCTTTGGCATGGTTGATTTGGCACCTATTCGTCCGCTCAACAAACCGGTCACACTTGCCGCGATTAAGGCTAACCCTCTCTTACGTGACGTTTCCTTGATTAAACAGGTACGTCTTTCTGTTATGCCGATCTCCGACACCCATTGGGATGAGATTATACGGATGAGCGTATAACGTGCGTCACAAACAAACACTTCTCACATTTATATATACGAGCATCCCCCTGTTCGTGCTTTACATGCCTAAAGCAACCCCAGTTATTGCCGGGATTTTGCTGATAACTCTTTTGCTGTCCCCTCGTGGACGGATTGCTTCAACGCGTGCACCTCTTGGCGGTCTTGCCATAGGAGCAAGCGCATATTTAGCACTCCTCAATCTATGGGCGATAAATGCATCATACGCCCATCACATCACACCAAGTTTTGTGTTGCTGTTTATGTTTGCAGGCTGTTTTTTTTATGTACTGAGACTTCAGCCCGCAGATGTTCTTCCCAACAGTGCACTATATGGATTTAAGGTTTCGCTCATTGTCTCACTCGGCATTGTTTGTAGTGAATTCATAACGGATGGGTTGATCTGGAATATTCTCAAATCGTCTGCGTTTGAGCGAACAGTCTACAACAAACCTTTGGTGATCGGGTGTATCATTTCATCCACATTCATCGGCCATTATCGCTATCCAACGGAAAGTAATATGAACATTAAAGGGTGGCTTGTTGCTCTCTGGTTTAGTGTGCTTTTAGGTGCCGCACTTATGAGCCAGAGTGATGCCACAAAACTTGGTCTTATTTGTGCAATATCTGTGGTTTTGCTTGAAAATCGCATCCCACATTTCTATGGTTTTTTGCGTTATGGGTTTGCGCTCTATTGCCTGGCGCTTCCTGGAATATTTCATTTCATCCTAACGCCCCCTAATTTACAGATATTTGAAAACTTTCTTGATCACTCATCACTCCATCGGTTGTACTCATGGAAACACTTTAATCAGTTCGTTTTTCAGAGCCCTATTTTGGGATGGGGGCCGGGGGCATCATTTACATCTCCTCTTAAGGGATTTGTCACACTTCACCCCGGAACGCCTGACGCGTTGATACTTGAAACAAGCACGTACACTCATAACTTTGTTCAACAGGCCTGGCTTGAAGGCGGGTTTATCGGTATCACGCTCGTTATCCTGCTTGGAATTAAAACCCTGCATATTACAAAAAAAAGCTCACTTGTTATTCGCAAAAACCTGTTATTCTTGTGGGTGTTTACGTCAGTAGTGATGTCATTCGGCGTCAGCATTTGGCACCATTGGTACTGGTGTGCAATTCTAATAGCCGTTACCCTATCAAGGCTTAGCATAGCAGCGCAAAACGAGACAAAGAACGAGTAAGTATCATCATGGTAAAAAAGCACCCCCAGCAACATGCACGATCGACCTATCGCCGCCCATCAACTAAAAGCCAAACAAACTTTGCTAAGGCCTTGTGGACGGATATAAAAAAAACGGCACACACTCTGTATCGCTGGGTACAGAATCTTCGACCGACACAAATTGTTTTTGCTCATGATTTAGCAATGATGGCTCTGGCATCACTTGCATCGCTTATGCTTATTAATCCTGAGCACTTTTCATTAATCGGTGTTTGGTTTTTCCTAAGATATACAACTGTTTACACGCTTGTCACTATTGCTGTTTTTGTCTGGATGCGTCCCAACCAACACGCCTGGAGGTATTTTTCTGCAATTGACGTCATGCGTATTATTCTTTCAGTTTTTTATGTTAACTCCCTGTTTTTCGTCCTTCAGATCAAACTGCTTGAGTTACCCGGCAGTGCCACACGTGTGTCTTTGGTAACCTTTTTGCTAAGCTTCACATTTCTTGTGGTGCCACGTTTTGTTGTATACATGTTTCATACAAACTGGTTTTCACGCGCATTTCTGCCTGCACGAAAAAATGCATTGCGCGCGCTCATTATTGGGGCAACGGACGTCGCTGAGAGTTATCTTCGCCAACTCAGCAAGAACCACAAACATACGTTCACTATTGTAGGTATCATCGATGATAATCGATTCCGCGAAAGCCAAGCCCTCCACGGTGTTGATATCATTGGAACGTTGAGCGAACTCCCTGCAATTCTTGGAAACTTCCAACGCCAAAACAAACCGATTAGTACCCTCCTCATAGCAAACGAAGATTTACTTGGGGCGGCAATACGACCTCTTCGCACCCTCCAAGAAACACATGAAGTCGAACTTTTGCGCCTTTCACCTGCAAACGAAATGACACGCCCATTGCAAGAAAACGCTGATCCGACTGCTATTTCATGTGATGAGTTTCGAACAGATGTGAATCTGCCAACGAATCTAAAGCCTCTTCATGATCATCTAGCAAACAAAAACATCCTCATAGTTGGGGCAAATCATATGCTTATACCACACGTGTGTGAGCGTTTTTCCCACATGAATATTGCGCGACTGAGCGTCATTAATTTCGCACGTTCGGAACATCCTGATCTTGATCTTACTTTTTCACTAACACCCGAGAACATTCAAACAAAAATGTATGTTGATGATTTATCCTCAAAAACAAATCTTACGAATATCCTTGCCACAGAAAAACCAGACATTGTAATCCTCGCCCCCGAATTTGGCTCTCAAAAAGCAGTTGGCACAAACCCGGCTCAATCTTTTAACTTAAGTATTACACCAATGATGCTTGCACTTGATGTTTTAGCAAACACCCCCAACACATCAACTTTCTTGCTTTCATCATCACACGCCTGTAATTCAGAAACATCGCTTGGTGCTCAACAGTACTTTCTTGAGCACATTTATTTATCTCATAATCCAGACAATGGACTCATTGCACGACTGCCTCAGATTCTTGAGGATCCTCAGAATATACCCAATCGTGCACTAAAGCAGGCTTTGTCTCATGCACCTATTTTACTTGAGCACCCTAAACGAAAATGTTTCTTTCAATCCAAGAATAACGCGACACTGTTTATATTGAATGCTATCCAGGCACACGTAACCGAATCGAGGGCACTTATCATCACCCCTGACCTCAATACTCCTGTAAATGTGTGTGATAAACTTGCGGAAGTCCTAACAAAAATGAATGTGCAAAAAGACTATGAAAAACACATACGTTTTTCACAAACAGGTTCAGCAAAGAATTTAGATGAGACATTTATTCACGTTGGCGAGCAAGCACTCACTTCTAAACATCAAGGACTGCGTGCGCTTAAGCCCACTCCAGAGTCAACCACAAATAGTAGCAAGCTTCGCGCTCGACTCCCCATATTGGTCAAGAATGCCCGTGCAAGCAATGATTTTGAAGTGGAAAAGACGATCCGTAAGTTGATCGGGACACACTAGGCGTCGATATCTTTTACAGCCGATGCTTTTCGTGATTTCTTTTTTGCGTCAATTTTTTTCTTTGCGGCAAGCTCTTTCTCACCATGCGGTTTTTTCTTTGGAAGCAAAGCGTTATCGATCTTACAACTTGCAAACATTGGGATTGCACCCATTCCGTAGTAGGAAACCGGGGCACGACCAAAGCGATTCCAGTCCACGGTAAAACTTCCTGCAACAACGGCAACCACAAAAAAGGGAAGAATAAATTTTCCTAAGACATTTTTATTCTTATTTCTCATATCACTACATTTAATAATTTGTTTTAGAATACAATTAAATTATTAATTCACCGTTAATAAATGTAAAAAATTTTATATACTTATTTAAGCTACCTTATTATTTAAACATATAAGCATTCGAAGACCATCCTCTGGTAAATTACCTGTATACGCATGACGCACCACACCAGATTTTTGAAAACCACATTTATCATAAAGTTTTGCTGCGGCGACGTTTGTCGTGCGCACCACCAGCACTGCCGTATTTACAGAGTTTTTCTGCCATGTTGAAAGTGCATGGCGCAACAGTGCATGGGCATACCCCTGCTTTCGATGATCTTCAGAAGTGACAACGCTTATAATTTCGACACTCTCTGTGTCGACCAAACTACAACACGCCGAGATTAAATTTCCTGCTTTATCAACAAGAGCAGTGACTTCACCAATGGTAAGGAGGTTGCGCACATGGTTTTCCGTCCATTGTTCGGCAGGGTATTCCTTAAATCCTTCAGATAAGAACTCCGCAAGCGTGCCGCACAAAGAACTGTCAGGGCTTAGCTTTATTATGTGGGTGCTTCCGGGCAATGGTAACATCAGGCGGCCTTATGTAAAAAGGCTCCGGATCTGACGCAAAATTTCCAGCTAGCAATGCATCCCGAAGCATCAACACATCCCGTGCTGATACTGATAGGGTATCAAATTTTTCTGCATTTCCCAAATCACGCGTAATAATTGTTGCACACGCAGTGTTAACATCACCTTGGTAAGGTTTATCTGAGGATGACGCATTCGCCCACACATGGCAGAAATAATCACCTTGGTGGCTTTTTTGATAAACGCACAACGGCGTGTCACATTTATTCATAAACGCCTTACACGCCATCACGTCCAGGGCACTAACACCCATCACAGGGATTATGTGGGGTTTTGCTAACCCGAGAGCCGTTGCCAGAGATATGCGAATACCTGTAAACGACCCCGGGCCCGTCACAACCCATATTTCATTAACATCAGCCATAGTCATGTGCGCATGCGTCAGCAACCCGTCAATTTCTGTCAGAATACGTGTTCCTTGTGAACGTTGATCCTTAAGAGTCTTCGAGCTGATACCACCAGCACTCATGAGTGCAACCGTTCCAGGTAGCACTGTTAAATCTAAACAAAGGACATTCATTCGCTTTCACCTTGAGTCTCATATTTATGTTTGCTACGTTACCAATAAATCAACTGAACATGCAATGTCACTCGTCAAAATTGATTCCCAAAAACACAATGTTATGATTTCAATCGCGTACGCTACCGAACACAATGTCACGGGAGCACCGATCTATAAAAACCCAGGTTGTTTTCTTCGTCCTGAGGCCGAGGCCTGTTTAACCAAGGCGATTGAACTCGCGGCACCTCTTGGCTACACCTTTAAGATTTGGGATGCGTTTCGCCCCTACGAAGCACAATTTAAACTCTGGGACGGGGCGCCCTTTGAGGGTTTTGTCGCTGATCCCAATAAAGGCTCACCACACACACGCGGCGTGGCGATAGATTTAACTCTTGTCGATCACGCGGGAAATGAACTAGACATGGGCACACCTTTTGATGATTTCACCCCACAGTCTTTTCAAACGAACATTGAAATTTCCCCCGAAGCGCAAGTTAATCGCAGAATTCTTCTTGGGATTATGACGGCTGCGGGCTGGGATTATTTTGAAAACGAATGGTGGCATTTTCAACTCCATAATTCAAAACAGTATGATCTCATCAAAGACTGTCCGGAAGCCACGCACATGATGAGTGGCGAAGCTTAAGGGCTAGGTTTTTGAAAGCATGAGCGTCGACCACTCACCCTTTTTTGTGTGCTCACATAGCGTAAACCCGAGCGGAATGTAGGTTTCACAGATTTGTTTGGCTTGTTCATTCAGTATCCCAGAGAGGATAATATACCCGCCCCTGCACATAGATTGGAAAACCTGCGGCGCCATCTCTTTCAGCGGCTGACAAAGAATATTCGCAACGATAACGTCATAACAACGAACATTTCCAAGACGCACGTGATCTGATTCAAGTACCTCAACCGTTTCTGACACACCGTTTATCTGGGTGTTTTGGGTGCAAACACGAACGGCCTCCGGATCACAATCAATAGCTGTGATTTGCGCGTTTTCCCAAATTTTAGCCGCAGCAATCGCCAAGATGCCAGATCCTGTGCCCATATCAAGGATATGATAGGGCTTCTTTGTGTAGGGAGATTGTATCAACCGCTCAAGTGCCATCACACACCCTTGGGTCGTTTCATGATGTCCAGATCCAAAGGCTGTGGATGCAGCCACAACCATTGCAGTTTTTCCCTCAGGCACATCACCATTATATTCACGGTTGTGCACATAAAAGCGCCCTACAGTAAAGGGCGCAAATAGCTTTGCGTTTTCGTGTAACCAGTTTTTTTCTTCAACAGGCACAACCCACACCTCAGGTGTCGCAAGCCCCATCACACGACAATATTTATTCAAGTACCCTTGCCAGTACGCAGATTCAGGTTCATACGCAAAAATCACGCGGACTTCCCATTCAATGCTTTTGGGAATTTCTTGCCAACTAATAGATACGATATCTTCTTCATCAAACGCCATTGCAATATTATTGAGCGTCTCAAGCGGGCTCATAAAGGTAAGCTGCCACATTATCCGTTACCTTTTGTTACAAAACTTGCGAGTACTTTTTTGATACCCGTGTGATCAAATGCCACGGATAATTTATCACCTTCAACAGCGTTCACCTTGCCGTATCCAAACTTATCGTGAAACACGCGGTCACCCACACTAAACTCGCCCGTTGATGTTCGTGCAAATGAACGCCCAGAAAATGCCGGCATGTGTGATGGTGTATGTGAAAAAGTCTGTGCGCGACGTGTGTGTCTTTGCAAGCCACCATTTGATTCCACATGATCAACGGGCAACTCATTAATAAAGCGAGACGGCGGATTTGATTGCCAACGCCCCTGGATACGCCTATTTACGGCATATGTAATAAAGGCTTTTTCCCGGGCACGTGTGATACCAACGTATGCCAAGCGCCGCTCTTCCTCAAGTCCCGTGTTTCCATTCTCATCAAGCGCGCGTGGATTTGGAAACACGCCCTCTTCCCAGCCTGTTAAGAACACATGGGGAAATTCAAGCCCCTTCGCCGCATGCAACGTCATCACGGTTACAACATCAGAACTCGCATTTGCAAGATTTTCAGCCACCAAACTTACGTGATCCAAGAAGCCTTCGACGGTGTCAAATTCCTCAAGAGCTGTCACAAACTCCTTGAGGTTATCAAGACGCCCTGGGGCATCGGGTGCCTTATCATTTTGCCACATCGCAACGTAGCCTGATTCTTCAAGCATTACTTTTGCAAACTCCGCAGGCGCCATTTGGGTGGCAAGAACACGCATGCGTTCAATATAGGTAAAAAAGTCACGAATTTTTTTGCGTACACCCGGCTTTAGCTCATCAGTTTCGATTAGCTGAAGGGCTGCCTCAGGAAGTGACCAATTGGCTTGACGTGCTGTTGCATGAATAATTTGAAGCGTCGCTCCGCCAATTCCACGTCTGGGGACATTGACAATTCGTTCAAATGCCATGCCATCACTGGGCTTCGTGATGATGCGCAGATACGCAATCGCATCACGGATTTCCTGTCGCTCATAAAATCGAGCCCCACCCACGACCTTGTAAGGGATCCCGGCAGTTAAAAAGCGCTCTTCAAACTCACGTGTTTGATAGGCCGCACGCACGAGAACTGCCGTGTCTTTTAGGTCTTGGCCTTTGCGTTGAATCGATTCAATCTCATCACATATGAAACGTGCCTCTTCTTCACTGTCCCACACATTTTTGAGGTGAACTTTTTCGCCCTCACCGTACTCTGTCCATAATTCTTTCCCGAGGCGCTCTTTATTTTTGGCAATGAGCCCCGATGCAGCCCCTAAGATATGTCCCGTTGAACGGTAGTTTTGCTCAAGGCGAATGACTTTTGCACCTGGGAAATCTTTTTCAAAACGGAGAATATTACTAATTTGCGCCCCACGCCACCCATAAATTGATTGGTCCTCATCTCCCACACAGCAAATATTATGGTGCGTCTGAGCCAATGCCTTTAACCATAAATACTGCGCTGTGTTCGTGTCTTGATACTCATCAACAAGAATATGTTGAAATTGATTTTGATAGTGTTCCAACACTTCCGGCGCCACAGCAAACAAGTGCAACACTTGCATAATCAGATCCCCAAAATCAAACGCGTTTAGGATCTTTAATCGCTGCTGATAGAGAGGATATATGTGTGCCGCAGGAGAACCCGCTTCATGTGCTGCTACCTTTTCAGGCGTGAGCACTTTGTCTTTCCAACGGCTAATGATCGAAAGAATCATCCGCGGAGGATATTTTTTAATATCGATATTTTCGGCTTCAAGTAACTGCTTGATTATGCGTTGTTGATCATCCATATCAAGAATCGTAAACCCTGATGTGCGATCAACGCGTTCTGCATGGGTACGCAACATTCGCACACAAAGTGCATGAAACGTCCCAATCCATAGGCCTGATGTCGGGAAATTCACGAGCTGTTCAACCCGATGACGCATCTCGTGCGCCGCTTTATTTGTAAATGTCACCGAAAGAATGTTCGCCGGAGGAACATGATGTCCCATGATCAGATTTGCCAGACGCGTCGTCAACACACGCGTTTTCCCCGTACCTGCCCCTGCCAATATCAAAAGCGACCCTTCGGCGTGGAGGATGGCTTCGCGTTGTTGCGAATTGAGACTATCCAAATTTAATGGTGACAGAGGGGTGTTCATCTCTGGTTCCGGGAGAGTACTATGCATATTTATCCTTCACTGCTTTTAGCAATTTCCTCACATACTTTTTTTGCATCCCCAAATAGCATCATCGTTTTATCATGGTAGAACAACTCATTATCAACCCCAGCGTAACCAGGTGAAAGTGATCGCTTTACAAAAAGAATTGTCTTTGCTTTTTCAACGTCAAGAATTGGCATCCCATAAATTGGACTCGCCGTATCTGTTTTAGCCGCTGGATTCGTCACATCATTTGCCCCAACCACAAACGCAACATCACATGTCCCAAAATCATTGTTGATGTCATCAAGCTCAAACACATCGTCGTAAGGAATATTCGCTTCAGCCAACAATACATTCATGTGCCCCGGCATTCGCCCCGCAACGGGATGAATGGCAAAACGCACCCGGGCGCCATTGTTACGAAAGAGTGCAACCATTTCACGCAAGGCATGTTGTGCTTGGGCAACGGCCATCCCATAACCAGGAACGATAATAATATCTTGAGCCCCCTCAAGAATGAAGGCAGCATCTTCTGGACTTCCTGATTTTGCACTTTTATCACCATGCGCATGATCAGATTTGTGCGATGTTTCGCTGCCAAACCCACCCAAAATTACTCCGAAAAATGAGCGATTCATACCCTTACACATAATATAGCTTAAGATCGCACCAGAAGACCCAACCAAAGCCCCAACAATGATGAGTAAATCATTATGGAGTGTAAATCCGATACCTGCTGCTGCCCATCCGGAATATGAATTGAGCATGGACACGATCACAGGCATATCCGCCCCCCCGATTGGCATAATCAAAAAGATACCTAATAAAAATCCTGCAGTTGTAATCAGCCAAAAATACGATTCACCGGAAGTGCTCGCAAGCATATACACACCCAAGATCATCCCCAGACTCAGCACCAGGTTAACGACGTGTTGTCCAGTGTAACGAAGAGGCGCCCCAGAAACAAACCCTTGTAGCTTACCAAATGCCACCAACGACCCTGAGAATGTCAGTGCTCCTATACCTAGGCCAAGCCCCATTTCTACCAATGATCCGCCAGCTATTTTCCCATTTACCAGGATATGAAATGCCGATGGATTGTAAAATGCGGCACCCGCCACACATACCGCAGCCAAACCAACCAAACTATGAAACCCGGCCACCAATTGCGGTAACGCCGTCATGGGAATTTTGCGTGCAATGGTTAAACCAACAACAGCGCCCATACCTGCCATCACCCAAATCGTTGGATCACCCCATAAATTATCGTGCCAGGGCGTTGCCCCCACAGCCACGACCATACCCGCCATTGCATAACGATTACCTGCAATGGCCGTGCGCGCTGATGAGAGTCCCTGCAACCCGAAAATAAAAAGAACCGCCGCAAGAAGATAAAAATAAGGTGTAAGTTCCTGCATCTTATTTCCTCCGAAACATGTTGAGCATGCGCTGTGTCACGGCAAATCCACCGAAAATATTGACCGAGGCAAGAAATACCCCCAGAGCACTGAATATTTTTGCGCTGCCCCAACTGCTTGCGCCACACCCGATAAATGCACCCAAAATAATAATCGACGAAATTGCGTTGGTCACAGCCATCAGGGGTGAGTGAAGTGCCGGCGTCACATTCCACACCACGTAGTAGCCTACAAAAATAGCAAGAATAAAAATTGTGAGCGTCTCATAAAACATTAGTGCGAATCCTTCATATATTCAACGTGGCCATCACGCACGACGGTTGCTGCTTTTACAATTTCATCTTGTGTATTGGTAAACGATTTGTTGTCTGAATCCCATAGAAGCTGAAGAAAATTAAAGACATTTTTTGCATATAACATACTGCAACTTTGCGCCAATCGTGACGGCAGATTCGTATAGCCGATAATGTTCACGCCCATGTGTACGACGACTTCGTCTGATTTTGAAAGTTCACAGTTACCGCCAAAACCTGCGGCCATATCCACAATTATACTTCCTGGCTTCATCAATTCGACCATCTTCTTGCTTATCAGGCGTGGTGCTGTCTTCCCTGGGATTAGGGCTGTTGTAATAACGATATCACTCTTGGCTACGGCCTCAGCAATTTTTTCAGCTTGGCGTTTTTTGTAGTCATCAGACATTTCACCTGCATATCCTCCACGTTGCGCACCAGCATCACCAACGTCAGAATCAACGGCGACAAAACTTGCCCCGAGGCTCTCAACTTGTTCCTTAACCGCGGGACGAACATCAAAAGCACTCACGACAGCTCCTAAGCGTTTAGCGGTGGCAATTGCCTGCAACCCGGCCACACCAGCACCAAGGATAAGAACTTTTGCCGGGGGAACGGTACCCGCAGCGGTCATCATCATCGGAAATGATCGGCCATAGATTGTGGCTGCCTCTAAAACGGCACGGTAACCGCCCATATTGGCCTGAGACGATAGGACATCCATACTTTGGGCACGACTAATACGCGGCACGAGATCGAGCGAATAAATTGTCTGTTTCTTCCATGATTCTGAAAGCAGCGTTTGATCACCACCAAGAACACCAAACGTCCCAACAAACATAGTTTCTGAAGGAAATTTTTTCCACTCAGAGAGGTCTGCGGGTAATGAAACAGTGGTCACACACAATGAGCCTTTCACCTGATTACCGGGCACATCGTTAACAGATGATACAACACGAGCACCAGCATCAACATAACTGCTATCGGAAAATCCAGCAGCATCACCAGCGCTCGACTCAACAAACACGGGACATTGTTTGATGAGACGTTTTACAATGTCAGGAGTCAAGGAAACGCGTCGCTCACCAATACGTTTTTCTTTAGCTACGAAAAATGTCATTATTTCACTGATTATGAATGATTGATAACTAGCATACAAATGAACCCCTGACGAGACTTACATCTAAAAAAAACACCTTAACAAACATAAAAAAAAGCCTGATTAAAATAACCAGGCTCTTACGATAAAGTTAGTGTTTCTGATTAGCCGGCGGCGGCATTATCTACAAGCTCTTTAGCAAGCCCTCCCAGGAATGAACCGAGGCTTTGAGGTTCTTTATCACTTATCTCTTCCTCTTCCTCTTCCTCAACTTCTTCGACGGCTTCCTCTTCCTCGACTTCTTCTTCGACGGCTTCTTCCTCGACTTCTTCTTCGACGACTTCTTCTTCAACTTCCTCAATTTCCTCTTCCTCAGCAGCTTCTCTAATCTTCTTTTTCATCTCAGGATTAGAGACA
>CAYGTJ010000015.1:0-294 GCA_964352755.1 uncultured Alphaproteobacteria bacterium | reverse complement strand
ATCAGCTTCTTCTTCATCTTCCTCTTCCTCTTCGACGGCTTCTTCCTCAACTTCAGGTGTCACAGGTTGGGACGCGAGAGTCGCTTTAGGTAAACCGGTAGACTCGTTTGTCGCTGAACTCTTTTTTTGCAATCGCGCAACCACCTTGAGTTTGTTTGCTGCTGAAAGAAGGGCAAATCTTTTTCTTTTTTCTGGAGTCAAACGCTTCGCAAATTCATCCATTTTTTGTTGTACGTTCGTTGATTTTGCCGGCACTGTTTTTGCAACACGATTAGGTTGTTTCATGTTCAAAGA
>CAYGTJ010000014.1:3497-13757 GCA_964352755.1 uncultured Alphaproteobacteria bacterium | reverse complement strand
ACTCAGGCCAGCGGCAGCCGCATCTTCAGATGAGGAACCGGGGGTTGCCGCAAGTGCATCTGCTTCTACAGCTGAAGTTCGAACTGTCCCAGAGTTGAGTGCTGATCCTGAGGAGGATGATACAAAAGTTTATCCCCGGGTGTTTCTGTTGTATCCCAAATGTTTGAATCAACTTGAGGGACGGTGGCTCTTGAGTCAAGTTGATGGAAAGCTCTCAAAAGGAATGCCAGAGTTTGATTGTTTAACAAGGACTCCCCTTTGTTATTCTCATACTTGGGAATCTGGCGCAGAATATGCGCGATCAGTTGTGGTGCAATGTGAGTATGATGAGAAACACATCAATTTGCTTTCTCCTCTCATTGTCATGTACGCGTTACGGTCTGTTGGAATTGTTGTGCCAAAGCGCCTGGGGGCAACAAACCACTTTTATCTACACATTCACGACTGTGATATAAATTCTACGAAGTGGTACCTTGAGAAATCATTTTTTGAACTCTTGTTTTCCTGGTGGAAAGACATCAATAATCTGCAGAAGGGGACAGCAAGTATTAGGCATATTAAAGGCTTTGGCAGAAAAACTCCCATCCCGGTGGATGTGAAAATGCGGTTAACTTCACCAGTTGAAACAGTAGGTGAATTACTCGTGTGCTGTGGGAATAGTGACCCAGACATGATTGCGGTTCTTAAAAGGTATTGTGTGCGTATGTATGCCCCTGATGTCCCTGATGTCCCTGCTGAAGAACTGGACACCTTGGGGCGTATCTATAGATTACCTGGAGTGTCTTGAGATAATTCCTATTCTGACATACACTAATACCAGTTTAATTATGAGTAATTATGTCTGCATCTTCAACTATTCCTCCCGCGGGTATGGCCGCCGCTGGTGTTTCGCCCTCAACCGATCTTTCACTGTGGAGGTTGTTTGCTGAGGCTGATTTTGTTGTTCAGCTGGTAATGATCGTTTTGCTAGCGGCTTCAATCGCAACCTGGGCGATTTTTATCACGCGCTATGTATTGATTCATCGGATGCATAAAAAAGCCAACGAATTTGAAGATTTATTCTGGTCAGGCTCTGGTCTTGAAAAAATTCACTCTCAGGTGAATTATGATGATCCTGATCCGTTGAGTGCCGTGTTTATTAGCGGTATGCGTGAATGGGAACAATCAAAGGCATCAAATAGATTGACGACAGAACAACGCAGCAACTTACTGATCAGAATGCATAGTGTGATGAATGTTGCCATGGATCGTGAACTTGAGCTCCTTGAGGGGGTATCTGGATATCTCGCGTCTGTTGGGGCAACAGCACCATTTATTGGTTTGTTTGGAACCGTGTGGGGCATTATGAATAGTTTCCAAAGTATCGCAGCCAATCAAGCAACGAACTTAGCCGTTGTTGCCCCCGGTATTGCGGAGGCACTTTTTGCGACGGCGATGGGTTTGGTTGCAGCTATTCCTGCTGTGCTTGCTTACAATAAAATTTCAACAGATGTGAATCGTTTTGCTACACGCATTGGGGGATTCATTGAAGAGTTCTCAGCGATTCTTTCGCGTCAACTTGATAGCAAGGCATAGCTATGGGGATGAGCACACAGGGTGGTAAACGCACATCTCGACATGGTGGACGACGGAACCAACCGATGGCTGAGATAAACATCACACCATTTGTGGATGTGATGTTGGTTTTACTTATTGTGTTTATGGTAACGGCACCTATGTTGACTGTTTGTGTGCCTGTTAACTTGCCGAAGGTTGCGGCGAAGTCCTCAACCGAACAGAAAGAACCGTTAACGGTTTCGATGAATCGCAGGGGTGATGTTTTTATTCAGGATCGTAAAGTAATGATGAAAAAACTTGTGCCTCAGTTGCGGGCAATCACCCAGGCAGATCCCCAGGCACGCATATATATCCGTGGTGACAAACGTGTGAGCTATGGAGCGATGATGCATTTGATGTCTCATCTTCAGTACGCAGGGTTTCGCCATGTTGGTTTGGTTGCGACACCACCCGGTCAAAAGTAAGGGGCAACGATGAAGCGAGCGCTTTACACGAGCGGAGATGATGCACGCGATACCCATGCAGGTCTTTCGCTACGCCTAGGTGCAAAATGGTCAGGGATTTTACACCTATCTGTGTTTTTGATTTTGGCTGTTGATTACATCGTATGGTCGCGGTCACAGCCCATTATTTTGGGTGCCCCGGTTGAGATTATTATGGATGAAAAACTTCCCAATCAAACGCACGCAATAGGTCGCCATCAATCCAAGTTACCCTTGCCCCCCAAGGTCACAGAGCGATTTAAACCAGCTCCCGTGAAACCTGCTCAGGCCAATGACCCCGATGCGTACCGTGCGCAACCAGCCCCAAAAAAACCACAGGCTCTCCCCTCGGAGAAAAAAGCACCGGCACCTCGGCCTAAATCCAAACCAAAACCTCAGGGTGCCTTAAAAAATCTTCAGGATGTAACGACAAAACCAACTGAGCGTGCAAACGTTCGCAGGGGTGATGCTGATGGCACCGAAAATGACGATGAAATTAGGCGTGTTCTCATGCGGCAATTTAATGCGTGTTGGAATAAAGAGGCTTTTATGCACGTTGCAAATGCGAAAGATTTTGTCGTCATTGTTAGCTTGGTCATGAATCAAAATGGAACCGTTCAAACGGCACAGATTTCATCACCAAAAAATCCATCAGATCCAATGTATCAAATCGCCGTTGACGAGGCGCGTAACGCGGTTCTTGATCCGCGATGCCAACCGATTCCCTTGCCCCCCAAAAAATATGATCGGTGGAAAGAATTAGAGATCGTTTTTGATCCGAAGGTGATGAGTTGATTTTTGTCATCGACGGTGATTATTCCATCCTGATTTCGCTTTTTCAGAGGCGCGTTTTTTTTCTTCATTGGTTTTTTTGATTCTGGCTTCAAGTGCTTTTTCTGTAAGCAGAATCTGCTGATCAATTTTTTGAATTTTTAAGAGATCTTTTTTGTTTTTTGTACGTTTATACAATTTCATGAATTTACGCCGGTCATTTTTCATTTTACTAATTAGTTGACGTTGTTTGCGTATGTACGCTTGTTCTTTTTTACGTTGCTGAGCTTCACGTTTACGCTTTTCAGCAGCAAGTTTTCGGGCGCGTTCTTTTTCTTTTTTTAAGCGTTCACGCTTTTCTTTTTTTGTTTCTTCTTTCGGTTTATCTTCTTCTTTGTCGATCTCTAGGTATGAGTAATCAAGGACTATATGTAATTTATTTATCGCAGCGGGGAATATGATAATTTCAGAAAGAGATGCCATTTCAAGAGACGTTATTTCATCTTTCAGCCGACGCGCAATGCCAACAGAATCAATTGGAATTCCGACAGTTGCAGAATCCTCAGTGGTTGTAATTAACTCATAATAATGGGGTTCTTTCGCCAGTGAGCATTTTCGATTGCAGATATAGGGAGGTAAGTATCGAGGCCCTCCGTCGCACAGAGTTTCAAGTGCTGCAAGTTGGTCAAATCCTTTATGATCGATGTAGTATCGTTCCAGTGCCTCGTTTAGCATTTGCGTTACCTTTACCACACGAACAATGTTGTTTGACTTACGCTTAAGGGATATTTCTTGAGCTGCCATGCTGGCGAGAAACGCCACCGTTGCTGTCGTAAATATAAACTCTGCAATCGTAAAACCAGGCTTAAAGAGCCCGCGTATCAATCCCATCTGGTGTTCCCTTAATCCGGCGGGTCGCCTGCTTGCAGATCGTAATTCACCCATACTTTATGAGGAGTATCTGGATAAACCGTAATTGAAATAATTGAACCAAAATCTTCGAGTTCAATGGTGTTTTTGAGTTTTTCCGCATGTCCGTTTTCATCTACGGGTATCTTAAGCGTTGCTGTATCTGGTGTAATGTTTGTCAGAATGTAAGGATTTGGCGCGGTCGCAATGGGTGAATCCTCCACGCAAACGTAGGGGATTAGGTATCTGGGTGATGATGTGCACATAGTGTTTAGGTCAACGAGGCCGATAAAGCCTTCATTATCCATATGGTAACGATCCAGTGCCTCAGTGATTAGTTTTACCTGCCAAACGGTTCGTTCAATTTTTTTATCAACAGCGCTACGGGCTATTTCGTGCGCTGCAAGTACGGCAAGATATCCCATAAGTCCAGCCACCAATGCAAATTCCATGATAGTAAAACCACGTGTAAATATAGGTTTTTTAGCCTGCTTGAGCCATTGTAAAAACATTTATGTCACATCCCCTTATTCCAAGATCATACAGAAAAATTATAAATGTTTTCTTAACCAATTTCATGAATGATCAAATGAATTGCAGGAGCTCATATGCCGGTTAATCAGGCCATACAAATTTTGTGTCACATCATGCTTTATGGTGGGGTGGGGTTGTTATCCTTGTGGTTAACGCAACGAATTGCGAACGCATTTTTTATTTGTGTGAAGCATGAACCTACGCACCCAGAAAAAGTAACACGTTTTTTTCAGTTCGTTCGGGTGTGGTTACAAGATATGTATGATTTTTATTTCATACATTTGCTCTCTCCTGAGAAAGCGATGGATGATGATTTAATCATGCGTGTGCGCCTTATTGCATTTATGTGTCTTGGTGCAATCTTTTACCAGTACTATGAGACCTCACTTGCACTTATCTATATTCCGTTGGTGTGGTTTGTTGTGCCGTTTTCGTTTGTGGATTCAATGCACCGATTGCTTCCGGTTTTTATTATTCTTAAAATTTTAATTGTTGGTCTTGTGCTCAGCTATTTTGGGGTGACAGTATCACTATTAGATGCAATACGCGGAATGATCGTGAGCACAGGGTTTTTAGGGATTTTAAACGCTGTGTACTCCTGGTTGCGTAACCAGACAGGAATTGCATCCGGGGATGTTATATACATTGCCATGTGCGGTGTTTGGTTCGGGCTGGAGGGTGTGGTGTTTATCTTTTTGTTTAGTTCGTTCATTAGTGTGCTTGCAACTGTTGCGAATATGGCAAATCGCCGCCAGCCGTTCTTGCAAACGACCATACCCTTTGGCCCTTTTATTACAGCAGGTCTAATTATTTATATCATTTTTAAGAAGAATTTTAATGATATTTTAGGTTTTTGAATCTAGTATTATTGAATAATACCGTATTTATATAATGATTTTATTTAGACAACTGTTGATAGTATTGATACTTCTTACCCTAGAAGGGTGCAGTAATGTCTATAAAGAGTCCTCAACGAAAATAGATGCTGACCATTCAGAAATCACGAATACACTGAAGCGCCAGTCAGAAGGTGAATTGTATACCAATCGTAAACTTAATATGATTGCAGATTTTACCTACCAGCCCGCATGGTTAAAAAAACAAATATCCCTCAAGAGCAAACGCATACCTTTTAAGTATGTGATGAATAAGATTGCAAAGAAATTTGGTATTAATATTATTTATGGTGATGATCTCGCACAGCTTGAGATAAATGATTTCAACTTTAAGGGATCGGTAAAGGATGTTCTGACATATCTCATGCGGCGGACAAACTATGCTTATGATGTCGACGGAGATATCGTTCGTTGGTCCCAGTTTGCGGTGAAAACCTATGATGTTACTTTTCTTCCGGGTGAAACAAATTTCCAGGTTGGTGGCAAGATTTCCCAATCAGAGGGCTCGGCAGGATCAGGGGATGACGCAGGACAGTCACGCTCAGCAGGGAGCGATTACGCCAATGAATTTGTGGAAGTAAAAGGCCAGGGGAGCATTTGGTCAGACATTGAAAAGACGATCGAATCACTCTTATCACCCGATGGTAATATGACTGTTTCACGTTCGCTGACATCTGTTACTGTGCGTGATCGGCCATCTCACCTTGAGGCAATTACGCGCTTTCTTGATCAAGTAAACAAGCGTTTATCCCAGCAAGTTCTCATTAAGGTGACGGTTCTTGAGGTAGCGTTATCCAAGGAATATGCGCACGGAATCAATTGGAATAAAACCACACGCACGATCGCTAAATCTGGGCGTGTTGGGTTTGATGCGACCGGAAAGGTGATGATGGATTCCACATCTATTTTTTCAGCAGCCCATCAAAATATTAACAGTGAAATAAGTCAAGATCTGGCACGTATGGCGGGTAATGCATATGGAATGAACATATCATTATTGATCAAGTGTCTCGAAGAGCAGGGAGATGTGAGTGTCTCGACGCAACCGACTGTGGTGACGCTTAATAACCAGGTGGCACAGGTTAAAATTACAAACGAGAAGGGTTACCTTGCCAAATCTGAGGTTTCGACAAATGGCACTACAACGACGACGGCCATAACACCGGGTCTTGTATCATCGGGAATGACAATGTATCTTCTGCCGAAGATCTTCAAGAACAAAATTTATCTTCAGTTGAGCTCGTCATTAAGCCAGCTTAATGATCTTGTCGAGCACACAGTTAGTAGTGGAACAAATGCCACAGTTAATCTTTCAACGCCAGTGTTGTCGGCAAAGAACTTCAACCAGCGGGTAATTATTCGCTCAGGTGATACCTTGATTTTATCTGGATTTAAGCAAGTGAATAGTACGCGCGGGGCGCTCTCACCCTTTGGTATAAGTCAGTTAGGTGGTAAGTCCGCTACATCAAACGTTGTTGAAACCATTATGTTGGTAACACCATATCTAAGCGATCATGATCGACCGAACAGTAAAATGATTGGTACACCAACAATTTCAAAAGCAACACCTAGGAGGTAATCAGTTCCCGGAAGGCCGTTATTCCTGAGAACGATACGTAGATATTGTAGGCCGCAAAGGCGTACAGAAAGAATGAGAAAATAAACGTTAGACTGCGCTGCACCTTAAGAAGTGATTCAAATACTTCATCAGAAATATTGCGCAATGTCTTTCCTAGGCCAGACGTAAACCCAATCAATTCAATTTTATTCAGGTGTTCTTGTTTAATAAGACCCGATGTCATAATCTGCGCAATGGTAAAATTTCCCCGCTGAAGGTTTTTGAGCATCATATCAACATGTGATTTTTGAAATTTACCTCCGATCGATTGGATGAGGTGAAGTGCTTGTTGAACGCCGACTTTATTGCTCAAGAGAATGGTCATACTGCGCAAGACGGAATACGCTGTTTTTTCTTTGAAAAAGTTAAACACAGGAAGCATATCAAGGTATTTACGATATTTTCCGGTGTAGTTGTTCATGATAAAACTGAAAAGATAGTAACTGATACTGAGCCCTAATATCAACACCCACCAGCGATTGATATAGAAATCCGTGACTGAAACAAAACGGGCAATTTCAAGGGGCAACTCTCTTCCTCTTAAGTATTTTTCAAGATTACCCAAAACCTGGAGGCGAATTGTAATGGTGGTTGATATGGACATGCCACAAAGTAAGGCGGGGTATGTAGCCTGTTGAAAAAAGAACTTCACGTTCTCAGATTGTTTGTCTAAATATTCAACAGCTGCATCGACACCCAGGCGCAAGCTACCAGAACCAGCAGATGCCGATAGAATCATACTGACTTCCTTGGAAAACCAATTATTGAGGGATGATTCAAAAGGAAGCCCTTTATCCATATTATGCAGAAGTGCGCGACATATTTCCTGAAGAGATGGGTTTTTCGGTTCGGATTTAGCAATATACTTAACGGCATTGTACGGAGAAATTCCCACATCTGAAAGATCAGACACTGTGCGTAGGAAAGCTGTCTGCTTTTTCTTTGTGAAAAATAACTGCAGAGCCTTTACGCGTACTACCTGAAATATCTCTCTAAATGTCAATTACGATACCGTCATATTTATATAGATCTATTAATGGGCCTACGTACTCTTCAACATCCAAGGGATCACAGACGCCGTTTTGCACGAGGAATGCCGCGTGATGAAGGTATGTTTGCCATTTTTTTGCACTTAAATATTGTCCCCATTCGAGGATATCACGATCTTTAATAAATCGACGAGAGTTATCATCAATCCATAAGATTTCGCCAGCAACCGTACGTCCGATAATGCCCTTTCCATCACACTCAAGGCACATTTTGTCGGTGCTGCGAATTTTCATTTTGCCCATGTTTTTTCCAAAGACCTTTGTCCAGTCTTCCATATGGGACGCGTACTTCGGGTTTTTCTTGTTAAAAGATTTGGCACAGGCCTGACACAGCTTTGGAACCAAGCGTTGGGAAATAAGGCACACCAACATATTCGGGTCACTGAGCGTTTTTTCAGAAACACCCATATCGAGGAGGCGTGTCACAACGTTAATTGCCCCTTTTGTGTGAAGTGTCGTAAACACAAGATGCCCCGTAATTGCGGCTTGAACCATGGTGTTTGCTACATCAATATCGCGCACCTCACCAAAGACAATAACATCCGGATCCATGCGCAATAGGGCACGAGATACGCTTGCGTAGTTTGTGGATTTATCATCGGTGTTAACGCTAATTTGGGTTGTGTTGTTGATGCGTGTTTCAACAGGGTCTTCAACCGTGTAAATTTTTCGAAACTCTGGTACTTCACGAAGACACGATGAAATGGTTGTGGATTTACCCGACCCCGTTGGGCCAGAAATAATCACAGCACCGTACGGGCGTTTAATGGCACGGCGAATCAGGTTTACTTGTGATTCGTGATAGCCCAAACTTTCAAGTGTTGTGACCTCAAATATGCGGCTGTTGAGTAACCGTAACACCATGTCAAACCCTTCAAAACAGGGAACCGTTGATATACGAATATTAATACGCTCAGAATTATAAAAAAGATCCATCGCCGTATTCTGAACCTTCATCGGGTTAAAACCTTCGACGGATTGTGAGGATTCACTGTTAAAGGCAACAGCTGCGACCTCCATCCCGAGTTGTGCTGGCCAGTTGGCAAGCACCTCAAGATCACCAAAGCGACGCACACGAACGGTGGTTTTGTCTTGACGCACCTCGATGTGAATATCACTGATACCCTCATCGTAGGCTTGACGAATAAGGTTATAAAGAATTGCTTGCTGTTGGGAAGATGAAAAGTGTTTGGTTAGTTTGCTAAATGATTTTTTTTCTTTGTAGTGCGCGTAAATTTTTGCAAGTATTTCTTGATCAACCTCAAGGACTTTGCGTGTACCAAGGCTGTAACTTTCCATAAGGTTTTTACAGTTGTGCAGATCCGAACTTTTAGGGTCACTGGTCAGAATCACCCCGTTTTGCAGGGCAAGAATCGTTTTTTTTTCTTTACACCAATTGAAAATCTCAAGAACGGGGTCTATGCCCTTGAATGATTTTTCGAACTCTTCAAATGTGTCGATTTTATCCATTAATGCACCTCTTTTTTTGAGAGCTTATTTTGATGTTCAAAAATAACGGCTTCAGGACTGATTGCGATTACTTTTGTTCGATCGGGGAGAATGTCACCTGCCTGAACGTCTGTCGTTGTCTCACCATCAGTAATGGTGGCGATTGTTTCTTGGCGATCTTTATCAACAAAAATGAGTACGATTTCGTAGTCACGGGCTTCGCCAGGCTTATATGTCTTTTTTGTTGGGTTTTGAGAGGAATCCACTTTTTTTCTGGAAAATTCTGATGACTTACTTTCATCATCAAAAATGCTTTGTCCTTTGATCCCAAGTTCTTTGCGCATTTTCTCAACACTTACTTTGCGCTTAAGAAATTCTTCTTCGATTTCACTGAGTTGAATTTTGCGATAAATATTTTTCATCTTCGCTGTATAGGAATCCCCTGATTTTTCAGGGTGTGTATTCTTGTGATCAGTTGAGGCTTTCGATTTTTTTTCTTTTTTCTTTTTTGTCGTGCTTGCGGTCACGGGATTGGCCGGCAAGGCATGTTGGGCTGGTGTGAGAATTAGTGTGATCAGAGGCAGGATAATAAGCACGAGCACAATGACAAAGATGATTATTAGAAGCAGTGGTCGGCTTTTTTCTGAGGAAAGTAGGCGTGCATAGGTATCTTTGACTTTATCAAAGTATTTTTTAATGACCGCGGTGTCTATGGCGCCGAGTCCCCATGGAAGCATACAAATTACCTACCTTTTACTGTAATGAGTATAGTCCCAACTAGTTTATTTTCGGTAAAATTCAGCGTGCCCCCTGATATCCAGGCAGCAAAAGGTTTGAATCGTTCATACAGCACATCAAAATCAACAAAGCGTGCGGTTGAGAATGTGACACGAAGTGAAAACTCTTTCTTCTTTGAGGAAAACAATTTGCTATGTGAGATTTCAATGGGAAAGCCACTTTCGCTAAGGTCACGTACGAGGGTTTCTAGCTCTTCT
>CAYGTJ010000014.1:0-3487 GCA_964352755.1 uncultured Alphaproteobacteria bacterium | reverse complement strand
TCTCGGGTGATGCGTTTTCTGTTGGCGACGCGAATCGTTTTATTGCCCAGATCAAGGGCGAGGGTTTTACTACGTTCATTAAATGTGGCTTTGTGCGCGTGTGCCCATTCTTTTACATTTGTTGCAAAGCTTTTAGCTGCGACTGTGGATTTAATTTTTGCAACGAGCTTTTCTGCATTGGTAAATTTTATGCTGCTAACAGTCCAGCCGGGCAGGGCGCGCAGGCTATAATAGGTATCAGAAACAGTTTTGAACTGCTGCTGAAAATCCGGGATTTTTACTTCTGTTTGTCTTGTTTCGCGACGCTTTTGTTCCCGTTTCTGCTGTTCGAGGGCATCATTTACGTTTTGATATAGATACGTTGTGCCCGTGTAAAGAACGACCAGCGCAATACCCACGTGTACAATCCGCTGAAAAAGGGCTTTTCGCCGTTCGGCCGTGTGACTGAGCGCACGTTCGGCGGGAATGAGCGTATATTGTGGTTGGGTTTCTAGTTCGTGAATAGGGTTATCAGTTAGCGGTTGATAGGTAATTCCTGAGAGCTTTTTTTTCAATTCACTGAGAATGTTTTCGTCACAACGATCGACGGGGTAAATGAGGGTTTTTAGGTTATGAATTGTGACAAGATGTGTTATTTCCTCGTGTACATTATTAATGGTGATGAGGTTGTCACTGATGATTTTTCCTTTGGTTTTTACAAGGCACAGATATTTATTGTGCTCAGTAATATATTGCACATAAATGGCATTATCGGGGGCGTTGATATGCGGCCATAGGGTTTCCGCGAGAAGGCATCCTTCTTGTTGTGAAAAAACGAGTGTTGTTTGATTTTTATGGGGATGTACGTAGACATAATTTCCCGCAAACGTTTGGAGAAACTCAATTTGTTTGTTGGTTTCTTCTTTTGAAACGACCTCACGGTATGTTTGCGCAAGGAATTCGAAGTTCTGGTTGTTTTTAATTTTTATGTACATAAAACAAACCCATTAAAAAAAAGAGGGTCACACAGTGCGACCCCCTTAATAACAACGCAATTGTTTGTGTTAACCAACTAGGCTGTACCTGCTGCAAATGTGATAGTAACATCCTCTTTGGGATCAGCGTCACCACTTAGTGCGCTTGCAGTAACACCTTGAATGGGTTGATCGTTAAGCGACTCATTGAGTGCTTTTGCTATATCACTGTTAGCAATAGCAATTGTAACCGTTGCAGTCGTGGTGCCAGTCCCAACGGCAGTATAAACGGGGTCAACACTTAAGCCTGAGAAACCACCACTACCTGATGTGTTTGTTGTGCTGCCCACACAAATTGAGGGTAGAATATAGTTACCATCGCAAAGAGTGCTAATGCTAGCAAGATCTGCCGCTGCGATAGACCCTGTAGTTGAATATAGGCGATCCATTCCCGCCGTAATATATGAGATATGTGTGCGCATGCGTGCTACATCATTATCGACGGCCTTACGAGACATTTCAAGACCAGCATATACGGCCAAAAATGCGGTTAGACCAACAACAATCATAATCTCCATCACGGAGAAGCCTTTTTTAAATTTACCTGCAATATAATTAAACATAGTTATTTCCCTAAATATTAAGTTGAACAGGTGCAGTATAAGTTATAAAACAATAATAAACCATTAAAAAACAATAAATTTTTTCGTAATATTTAATCAAATATTATGTTTATATTCTTATATATCGAACTACCTTTTCCTAAAGATATGACATTACTTTAATTTCTATGATGGCACTTTGCCAAAATAATGGCATGAAGTTTATTGAGATCAGTTGAATATATTTATGTTTTTTAGGTGAGCGCTTGGATCAACACGCATCTTTCATTAGTCAGGGATGTTTTTTTTTGATACTAATGAACCTATATTTATCGTTATTTATTCTATGCGACTAAAGTTCCTTTTTCTCTCTTTTGCTCTCGTGTTCAGTACACTAATGTGCCCTATGTCGGCGAAAATTAAGGTTAAGTTGACCCAAGGGTCAGCAAGTGATCACCCCATCGCAATTGCCACGTTTCAAGGGAGAACATCCGAACTGGCGCAATTTGGTCGTGAAATGACAGCGGGAATGCGACGGAATTTTATTAACGCGGGTGTGTTTAAAGTCATTGATCAAAAAGCATTCATTCAGAACCCAGACGATGCCCTTAAAAAACCAAACTTTCGCGATTGGCGGGTGATAGGTGCGCGGTCACTTATTGTTGGGCGCATTTCTCCCACCATGGATGGGCGTGTACAGTTGGCGTACACACTCTATAATGTCCTGACCCAGAAACAAATAACAACGAATACGCTCATTACGGATAAACGATCATGGCGACGTTTGGCGCATATGGCCAGTGATGAGATCTATCGCCGATTGACAGGCGGTGATGGATTTTTTGATTCCCAGGTTGCCTATATCGCAGAACGCAAACAAGGGGCACAATCGATTAAACAGCTCGCAATCATGGATCAGGATGGTGAAAATCATCGCTATATTACGATGGGGAAAAATATTGTTCTGACCCCGCGTTTTTCACCAACGCGAAATGAGATTGTTTATCTTGATTACGGCATTACGAATACAATTCCTAAGGTCTATACGCTTAATCTGAAAACAGGACGTCGTGATCTTGTTGGGCGTTTTCCGGGAATGACGTATGCGCCAAGATATTCGCCAGACGGTAAAAAAATTATCATGAGTGCGACCGATCCTAAGGGGAACTCACACATTTATGAAATGACATTATCCGGCCGAAAGGTAAAAAAACTTACCCAGGGCAATTATATTGATACCTCGCCCAGCTATAGTCCAGACGGGAAAAAGATTGTTTTTAACTCCGATCGGTCAGGGCGCCCACAGTTGTTTACGATGGATAGTAATGGCAAAAGCATTAAGCGTATAAGTTTTGGCCCAGGTGGCTCGTACTCGTCCCCGGTTTGGTCACCCCGCGGCGACATGATTTGTTTTACCAAAATATTTGATGGTGCCTTTAATATTGGTGTCATTCGTCCAGACGGTAAGGGAGAGCGTTTATTAACATCGGGATTCATTGTTGAAGATCCGTTCTGGTCTCCAAATGGAAAAGCCGTGATCTTTACCCGCCAAGACCGCGCCACGAAAAAAGGAACAAACGGGCAGCGTCGCATCCGTATTATTGACCTTGCTGGATTTTATGAGCGGAGTCTTCCTACTCCGTTTGGCGTAAACGCAGTAACGGCAACATGGTCACCGTCCCGCGGAAAAATGTCTGAATAAAGTGATTATTTAAAATTTTACTTATCTGGCGGTGTTTTTTTTGCTAGTATTGCTATGTCGATTATAAAATTCACAAGGACTACATAAAAATGTTTAAAAACTTTCTAACTATCGCCATTGTTGGCCTTTCACTCGCGGGTTGTGCGTGCGATCGTAATTCATGCTCAGATGTGGGCCCGGGTTCATGCTCAGACTTTCAACAGTCAACAGCTGAACGCGTGCATTATGAC
>CAYGTJ010000013.1:8405-14035 GCA_964352755.1 uncultured Alphaproteobacteria bacterium | reverse complement strand
CAAGATGTCGAAAGAGAAGTTTGAGCGGAGTAAGCCGCATTGCAATATCGGAACGATTGGTCACGTTGATCATGGTAAGACGACACTAACAGCAGCGATCACGAAAGTGTTGGCGGAGTCTGGTGGTGCTGTGTTTAAGGATTACGGAGATATTGATGGTGCCCCTGAAGAGCGCGCCCGCGGAATCACCATATCAACGGCACACGTTGAGTATGAAACAGCAAATCGTCATTATGCCCACGTTGATTGTCCTGGACATGCTGACTATGTAAAGAACATGATTACCGGTGCGGCTCAAATGGATGGTGCTATTTTGGTTGTTTCGGCAGCTGATGGCCCTATGCCTCAAACACGTGAGCACATTTTGTTGGCGCGCCAGGTTGGTGTTCCTGCGATTGTTGTGTTTATGAACAAGGTTGATCAAGTTGATGATCCTGAGTTGCTTGAGTTGGTTGAACTTGAGATTCGTGAATTGCTATCAAGTTATGATTTCCCCGGTGATGATATACCGATTGTTCAGGGTTCTGCGTTGTGTGCACTTGAAGGCCGTGATGCTGATAAGGGTTCTGAGGCAATTACAAAGTTGATGGAAGCGGTTGACACGTATATACCTCAGCCTGAGCGTGCGATTGACAAGCCATTTTTGTTACCCGTTGAGGATGTGTTCTCAATATCGGGTCGCGGAACGGTTGTAACGGGTCGTGTTGAGAGCGGTGTTGTTAAGGTTGGTGAAGAGATTGAGATTGTTGGTATCCGTGATACAACAAAAACGATTGTGACGGGTGTTGAGATGTTCCGTAAGCTTCTTGATCAGGGTCAAGCGGGAGATAATGTTGGACTTCTGTTGCGTGGAACGAAGCGTGAAGATGTTGAGCGTGGCCAAGTGATGGCGAAGCCTGGAACAATTAAGCCCCACACGAATTTCGAGGGTGAAGCTTATATTTTGACGAAGGAAGAGGGTGGTCGTCATACGCCGTTCTTTAAGAACTATCGTCCTCAGTTTTACTTCCGTACGACGGATGTAACGGGTACTGTTGAGTTGCCTGAGGGAACAGAGATGGTTATGCCCGGAGACAACGTGAAGATAAAGGTTGAGTTGATTAACCCGATTGCGATGGAAGAAGGTTTGCGCTTTGCTATTCGCGAGGGTGGTCGTACTGTTGGTGCTGGTGTTGTTGCCAAAATCTTGAAATAAAGGATAGTAGTAATGGATAATCAATCTATACGCATACGTTTGAAGGCATTTGATTTTCATGTGCTTGATGATTCTGCGTCACAGATCGTAGAGACGGCTCATATGACTGGTGCAAAGGTTTTGGGGCCTATTCCGCTCCCTTCAAAGCGTGAGCTTTATACAGTTTTGCGTTCTCCGCATATTGATAAAAAGTCACGTGAGCAGTTTTCTGTAACGACCCACAAGCGGCTTCTTGATATTGTCGATTGGACGCCCGAAACTGTTGATGCGCTGATGAAGTTAGATATTGCCGCAGGTGTTAACGTAGAAATTAAGTTGTAGAAAATGATACGATCAGGACTTATAGCCAAGAAAATTGGTATGACTCGAGTGTTTAATGATATTGGTGAAGTGGTTCCTGTAACTGTTCTTCAGTACGACACGTCTGTTGTTACAGACGTTAAAACTACAGAGAAGCATGGTTACTCAGCAGTTCAGCTTTCAACTGGCACTGCTAAGGCTAATCGATTAACAGCTGCAGATCGCGGCCGCTTTGCGCGGAATAAGATTGCGCCACGAGCGGTTTCAAGAGAGTTTCGCGTTGCTCAATCGGCAGATTACTCGGTTGGTCAGGAAATATCGTTGTCTCACCTTGTGCCAGGTCAAAAGATAGATGTGACTGCTGTCTCCCAGGGTAAGGGCTTTGCGGGGGTAATGAAGCGTCATAACTTTGCGGGTTTGCGTGCAAGTCATGGTGTTTCTATATCTCATCGTAGTCATGGATCTACTGGTCAGTGTCAGGATCCAGGGCGTGTTTTTAAGGGAAAGAAAATGGCTGGTCAAATGGGAAACACCCAGGTGACGAAGCAAAATCTTGAAGTCCAGAGTTTGGATTTAGAGAATAACCTGATTATGGTATTGGGCTCTATCCCAGGCCCAAAAAACCAGTATGTTTCTCTGCGTGACGCTGTTAAGGGTGCTCACATGATGGATCTTCCTTACCCGGCTGCATTTTTAACTCAGAATAATCTTGACAATGGTGGTTCAGATAAGGCACAAAAGCCTACGCAGGTAGATCCTGCAGCTGAATGCGATAATGAAGATAAGTAGTTGGATAGACTCATGAAATTTAGTGTTGAAACTATACAAAGTAAATCTGCGGGTACAGCGGACTTCAAGGACTCCATCTTTGCAGTTCCCTTTCGTCAAGATGTTGTTGCGCGCATGATTTCTTGGCAGCTTGCTAAACGTCAAGCTGGCACGCATCAAACTAAAACGATCTCAATGATCAGCGGAACAACGCGTAAGCCACATGCTCAAAAGGGAACTGGTAAAGCGCGCCAAGGAAGTCTGCGATCTCCACAGTTTCGTGGTGGGGCAACAATCTTTGGGCCGCAGACTCGCTCACATGCGCACAAGTTAACTAAGAAGTTTCGTAATCTTGCTCTTCGTACAGCTCTATCCGAGAAATGCCGTGGTGAAGGTTTTCATCTTTTTGATTCTCTTGCCTTGGTGGACAGTAAGACGAGTACCTTTAAGTCAACTTTTGCTCGCTTTCTTTCAGAGAAGACTCTTGTCGTTGATGTAAGGCTCAGTGCGTTTGAGCTTCGTAAGGCTGGCAGAAATATCCCAAATGTAAATATTCTTCCTGTTGAGGGTGTAAATGTTTATGACCTGGTAAAGCATCGCCATCTTCTTATTTCTAAGGATGCACTACTTCAGTTAGAGGAGAGGCTTA
The DNA here is from genome assembly GCA_964352755.1 of uncultured Alphaproteobacteria bacterium. Lineage (GTDB taxonomy): Bacteria > Pseudomonadota > Alphaproteobacteria > JAUHZC01 > JAUHZC01. Next base: position 11,123 of record CAYGTJ010000013.1, on the reverse strand, counting down.
ATGTCTAATTTATTCAATAAGCAGAACGAATGCGGCGCCTTTCGTCGTCCGGTGGTTACTGAAAAATCAATGTCAGCAACAACTCTAGGTCGTTATACCTTTGAGATATCTCCTGAGATTACTAAACCTCAGATTAAGCGAGTTATTGAGGATCTTTATAAAGTTAAGGTTGCGTCTATTTCTCGTTTTAATCGTAAAGGGAAGCGCAAAGTTTTCCGTGGTAAAAAAGGTACGCGTGCCAGTTCGTCCTTCGCTGTTGTTAAGCTTTTGTCTGGCTCTATTGACTTGGGAGGGGCCATCGGATGATACAGCTAAAAACATTTTCTCCTTACACGCCCTCTACTCGTCATACTGTTCTGGTTTCACATGAAGGTTTGTGGCCTGGTCGCCCAGTTAAGTCACTGACTGAGGGTCTTTCAAAGAAAGGCGGGCGCAACAATCATGGTCGTATGACAATGCGGCATCGTGGCGGGGGCCATAAGCGTTTATATCGTGTAATTGACTTTAAACGTAATCGAGACGATGAACAGGCAACTGTTGAGCGTATTGAGTATGATCCGAATAGATCCGCTCATATAGCTCTTATATCTTACAAAAACGGCGATCAAGCTTATATTGTTGCCCCTCAGAAGTTGGAGATAGGCAATATAATTGTTTCTGGAGCAGAGGCAGATATTAAGGTTGGTAATTGCTTGCCGATTAATAAAATTCCTGTAGGAACAATCGTCCATAACCTTGAATTAAAGCCTGGAAAGGGTGCGCAGATGATTCGTTCAGCTGGTACTTTTGCTCAAATTGTTGGTCGTGATGATGCTTATGTTCAGGTTCGCCTGAGTTCTGGTGAGCTCCGAATGATACTTGGCGCGTGTCGCGCAACAATCGGTGCTGTTTCAAATCCAAATGTTAAAAACCAGAAGCTTGGTAAAGCTGGTCGTTCACGTTGGTTAGGGCGCCGTTCATCAGTTCGCGGTGTTGTTATGAATCCTGTGGATCATCCGCATGGCGGCGGTGAAGGAAGAACTTCTGGTGGTCGTCATCCTGTTTCTCCATGGGGTGTTTGTGCTAAAGGTAAGAAAACGCGCAATACTAAGAAGCTTTCTTCAAAATATATTATTCGTAAGCGTAAATAGAGGAAAAATAAGTGTCACGTTCAGTTTGGAAAGGTCCTTTTGTTGATGGCTATTTGCTTAAGAAAGCAGAGAAAGTCCGTGAATCTAGTCGTAACGACGTTATAAAGATGTGGTCTCGTAGGTCAACAATTCTACCGAATTTCGTTGGTTTAAATTTTGCTGTTCATAATGGTAATAAGTTTATACCTGTTTATGTGACTGAGGAAATGGTTGGTCATAAGTTCGGTGAATTTTCACCGACGCGCACTTATTATGGTCATGGTGCTGATAAGAAGGCAAAAAGAGGTTAATATGTCAGACTCTAAATCGTCAATGCAGAATGCAAAAATCGCTAAAGCTACCCTCAAAAAGTTAGCATGTAGCCCCCGTAAGGTTAATCTAGTTCTTGGTCTGATTCGTGGTCGTGAGGCTGGTGATGCGCTAAAGCAGTTGCGCTTTTCTCCAAAGCGAGTTGCGAACGATATACATAACCTTCTTTTTTCTGCTATTTCTAATGCTGAAAATAATGCTGAGATGGATGTAGATCGTCTGGTAGTAAATGAGGCATATGCGGGCAAGGATATGTTGCTGAAACGTTTTCGTGCGCGTGCGCGTGGCCGTGGTGTACGTATTCATAAAACATTCTCTAATGTAACTATTGTACTCTCAGAAAGGGGTGCTTAAGAATGGGACAAAAAGTTAGACCTATTGGATTGCGTATTGGTGTTAATCGCACTTGGGATTCGCGTTGGTTTTCAGACAGAGATTATACGCGTCTTTTGCATCAAGATATTCAAATTAGAGAGTTCATTTTTAAAAACTTTGCACAAGCAAGTATCTCTCATGTAATTATTGAGCGCCCGGCTAAGAAGATTGTGGTCTCTGTGCAGACTTCCCGCCCGGGAATTTTGATAGGTAAAAAAGGCGCAGATATCGACCGAATGAAGACCCAGATTGCGCGCCTTACTAAAGCAGATGTTACAGTCAATATTATGGAAATACGCAAGCCTGAGCTCGATGCTAAGTTGGTTGCAGATGGGGTGTCTCAGCAGATTGAGCGTCGTGTTAGCTATAAGCGCGCAATGAAAAGGGCAATACAATCATCAATGCGAATGGGGGCTCTTGGAATTAAGATTGTCTGTTCAGGACGTTTAGGTGGTGCAGAAATAGCTCGTACTGAGGAGTATCGTGAAGGTAGAGTGCCTTTGCACACACTTAGAGCTGATATTGATTATGGAGAAACTGCTGCGCTTACAACTTATGGTAAGTGTGGGGTGCGGGTTTGGGTTTACCAGGGTGATATTCTTGAGCACGACCCCATGGCTCATGAGCGCAGAGTTTTTCAACGTTAAGGTATAGATTATGTTAAGTCCGAAAAAAACTAAGCACCGGAAGGCCTTTAAGGGCAGAATTCATGGAAATGCTAAGGGCGGAGTTTCTTTGAACTTTGGTTCTTATGGTTTGAAGGCTGTTGAGCCAGCGCGAATTACAGCGCGCCAGATTGAGTCAGCGCGACGCGCTATTACGCGACATATTAAGCGATCAGGTCGTGTTTGGATCCGTATATTCCCCGATGTGCCCGTGTCTTCCAAGCCGGCTGAGGTTCGCA
>CAYGTJ010000013.1:0-8395 GCA_964352755.1 uncultured Alphaproteobacteria bacterium | reverse complement strand
GGGTAGTGGTAAGGGTTCTCCAGAGTTTTGGGTTGCCCGCGTCAAGCCTGGTAGGATAATGTTTGAGTTAGATGGTGTGCCGCTTGAGCTAGCGGAGAGGGCTTTTGAGCTTGCTGCTGCTAAATTACCCATTAAAACAAGACTTATTACCAGGATGGAGCCGTAGTTATGTATAATATCCTAGATATACGTAAAAAATCACTTGAAGAAGTGTTGACCCTTGTGTTAGAGAAGAATCGTGAGTTATTAAATCTCAGATTTCGCAAATCTTCAGGAGATCTGGAGAAGACTAATACTATTCGTTTGGTACGCAAAGAAGTTGCGCGCTTGTCTACTGTATTGGCTGAGAAACAAAAGTTATTGGAGCGTTAAATGCCACGAAGAACACTATCAGGGGTAATTGTGAGCGATAAGTGCGACAAGTCAGTTGTTGTTCGTGTTGCTCGTCGCGTAACGCACCCTAAATATAAGAAGATTGTTACTTTATCAAAGCGCTACATGGCTCATGATGAGGGAAACTCTTATTCTGTTGGTGATGTTGTTACTATTTCAGAAATTGCGCCATTATCAAAGCGTAAGACGTGGGAAGTACTTTCTCTGGCAAGTGGAGAGCAAAAATGATTCAAATGCAATCGCGACTAGATGTGGCAGATAATACAGGTGCTAAAGAAGTTCAGTGCATTAAAGTTCTTGGCGGTTCAAAGCGCACATCTGCGGGTGTTGGTGATACTATTGTTGTCAGTATTAAGAGTGCCATTCCTCGCGGCAAGGTATCTAAGGGTGATGTAATGAAGGCGGTAATAGTTCGCTCTGCGTATCCACTCCGCCGTGCTGATGGAACTGTCATACGTTTCGATAGAAATGCAGTAGTTCTTATTAATCCTCAAGGTGAGCCAGTCGGAACTCGTATCTTCGGTCCTGTTACACGTGAGTTACGAGCTCGTAAGTTTATGAAAATTATATCATTAGCTCCGGAGGTTATCTGATGCCTAAATTTAAGCTTAAAAAAGGGGATCAAGTGATTGCTCTCGCTGGTCGCTCTAAGGGTAAAATTGGTGAAATCCTTAAGGTTAATGTTTCTGGAAGAAGTTTGATCGTTAAGGGTGTTAATATGGTTCATAAGCACGAGAGACCATCTCAAACTTCAAAGGGTGGAATTATTCAAAAAGAATCTTTTATCCATATTTCAAATGTTGCCCTGGTTGATCCACTCAAGGGGGGCGCAACTAAGGTTGGTTTTATAACAGACAAGAGTGGCGTTAAAAAACGCTACGCTAAAAAGTCTGGCGAAATTATTGTATAGGTAGTCAAGTGTCACGATTGTTACAAGAATATAAAGAAACCATTCGTAGTGAGCTTTTAAAAAAGCTTTCTTTTGTATCTATTATGCAAGTGCCGAGGATTACTAAAATTACCCTTAATATGGGTGTTGGTGATGCTGTCCGTGATAAGAAGTTGCTTGATACTGTGGTTGAGCAGTTATCATTGATTGCTGGTCAGAAAGCCGTTGTTACAAGGGCTAGAAAATCAATTGCTGGCTTTAAGTTACGTGAAGACATGCCAATTGGCGCAAAGGTTACGCTTCGTAAATCTCGGATGTATGAGTTTTTGGATCGTCTCGTTAATATCTCTCTTCCTAGAATTCGTGATTTTCGTGGTCTTAAGAAGCGCTCCTTTGATGGGAATGGAAACTATTCTTTTGGAATTAAAGAACAAATTGTTTTCCCTGAAATTGACTATGATCGCGTTGATAGAGTCCGCGGACTCGATGTTGTCATAACCACTGATGCTAAGACTGATGATGAAGCTCGTGAGTTGCTTCAAATGTTCAATCTTCCACTCATACTCTAGGATTATTAAATGGCACGTAAATGCTTAATTGAAAAAACGAATAGAATTGCTGCGCGCTCTAAGAATGCTAAGCCTGCTCGCGATGAACTTAAGGCCGTGATAAAGAACAGAGCTCTTTCGATGGAAGAGCGATTTTCTGCTCAGCTCAAGCTTTCACAGCGCCCTCGTAATGAGGCTTCTGTTCGTGTTCGTCGTAGGTGTGTCCTTTCTGGTCGCCCACGTGGTGTCTATCGTCGTTTTGGCCTAAGTCGTATCGCAGTCCGTGATCTTGGCTCGTTTGGTTTAATTCCTGGTCTCAAAAAGGAGAGTTGGTAATATGAATATTAATGATCCAATAGGTGATCTTATTACACGTATTCGCAATGGTTATATGCGTGGCCATGCAAAGGTGTCTGCACCGAACTCTCGAATGAGGTTCTCTGTTCTTTCTGTTTTAAAGGAAGAGGGTTTTATTACTGATTTTGTGTTAAAGCAAGATGGAAAGTTTGAAGTCTTCGATATTAAGCTTCGCTATTCGGACGGATCTCCTGCTATTGAAGAGATCGTAAGAGTTAGCAAACCTGGTCGTCGCGTGTATTTTTCAATTGCTGACCTCCCCAAGGTTTATAACGGCCTTGGTGTTTCAGTTCTGTCAACTTCAAAGGGTGTTTTGTCAGATAGTGCTGCGAGAACTCAAGGTGTCGGCGGCGAATATTTATTTAAGGTTTTTTAGGAAATACAATGTCTCGAGTAGGTAAAAATCCAGTTCAAGTTCCAGAATCAGTTTCCTGTGTTCTTGCAGAAAGTATTTTGAGCGTTAAAGGAAAGTTGGGTGAATTGTCTCTCGCTCTGGCGCCTGAGGTTTCTGTTGCCCAGGAGGGTGCCACACTTGTTGTGTCTCCGAAGTCCCAAGACAAGAGGTCAATTTCTCTTTGGGGCACAACGAGAGCTCTAATTGCTAATGCAGTTCGTGATGTTAATGATGGATTTACTAAGCGTTTAGAAATAAACGGTGTTGGTTATCGTGCGGCTCTCAAGGGCAATGAACTTAATTTGCAGCTTGGATTTAGTCATGATATAAATATGACGGTTCCTGCAGGCATTGATGTTAAGTGCGAAAAGCCTACTTTGTTGGCTATTACAGGTTATAATCGCCAACAGGTTGGTGAATTTGCGGCTAAAATAAGATCGCTTCGTCTTCCTGAGCCTTATAAGGGTAAGGGTATTAAGTATGATGATGAAGTTATTTTGCGTAAAGAAGGGAAAAAGAAGTAATGTCTAAGCTTGATCGCACGACTCGCCGTCGTATTCGTAATCGCAGACAGGTTGTGGCCAGTGCAAACGGGCGTCCTCGCCTATCTATACATCGCTCTAGTCGTTATGTTTATGCACAACTTATTGACGATCTCAAGGGTGGCACAATCGCTTCCGCTTCATCGTTAGAGCCAGATCTTCGTTCAAAGTTGAAGTCTTGTGCTAATTCTACTGCAGCAAATGCAGTAGGTAAACGTATCGCGCAGAAGGCTCTTAAATCAGGTGTGACTGATGTCGTGTTTGATCGTGGTTCTTTGTCTTACCATGGCTGTGTAAAGTCTTTGGCTGAAGCTGCACGTGAAGCCGGGTTGAAATTTTAAAGGGTAAATGATGTCTCGTAATTCAAGTGATAATGGACGTAAAGATCGACAAGATTCAGGATTGGTTGAAAAACTTGTTTCGATTCAACGTGTTTCAAAGGTGGTCAAAGGTGGTCGTCGAATGGGATTTTCAGCGACAGTTGTAGTTGGTGATGGTAAAGGTCGTGTTGGTTACGGACACGGTAAAGCAAGGGAAGTTCCTGATGCTGTAAATAAGGCAACGAATGCAGCAAAGGCAACGTTGCAACGTGTTCCTTTGCGTGAGGGCCGTACTTTACATCATGATGTTGTGGGAAGGCATGGTGCTGCTAGGGTTCTAATGCGCACTGCCCCTCCTGGAACCGGTGTTATTGCGGGAGGGCCAATGCGTGCTGTCTTTGAAGCTGTCGGTGTTCAGGATGTTGTTGGAAAATCCTTAGGGTCCTCTAATCCAGGTAATATGGTTCGAGCAACTTTTGCCGCTCTTGTCCGTATGAGTTCACCTAAAGGTGTTGCAGTGCGTCGAGGTAAGCGGGTTACCGATATTATTGCGCGTCGAGGTGAGGAGATCACAAATGGCTAATTCAAAAATTAAAGTTACGCAGATCGGAAGCCATATTCGCAGGCCTCAATACCAACTACAGAATTTAAAAGGTCTTGGGCTTGGTAAGATGCATCGCACATCTGTATTGGATGATTCTCCGATGATTCAAGGTATGATTCGTAAAGTTCACCATTTGGTGAAGGTTGAAATTGTTAAATAAAGAGCAGAAATATGTTGCTGAATGAACTAAAAGATAATTGCAATTCTCGATCACCACGTAAGCGTGTTGGTAGAGGAATTGGATCAGGAAAAGGCAAGACATCTGGTGCTGGACAAAAAGGCCAAAAGGCTCGTACAGGTGTAGCTCTCAAGGGGTTTGAGGGTGGTCAAATGTCATATTTTATGCGTTTGCCGAAGCGGGGTTTTAAAAATCCAAACACAGTTGTTTTTGATGTTATTAATCTTGCTGATCTTTCTTTAGCCGTTGACGAAAAGCGTCTCGATTCTACCCAAGCAATAACCCTTGATATTCTTAAGTCACTTGGTATGCTAAACCGCCACGCAAAAAGCTTTAAGTTGCTTGCGCGCGGTGAATTAAAGCATAAAGTCACAATTGAGACTGAATTTTTCTCTAAGACAGCTGAAGCTGCTGTAGTTGAGATGAAGGGAAAAATAGTGCCACCCTCAAGCTCAGTCCCGCAAAAAAGTTAATTAAGAATGATAATGTCTTTTTTGGCATTATCGACCTAGTTTAGGAGTTGTAATGGCGTCTACATTTGAACGAATGGTTTCAAATATTGATTATGGAGCCTTCAGCAAGTCTGAGGATCTTAAGAATCGTATTTGGTTTACGCTGGCGGCTCTTGTTGTTTACAGGCTTGGGACATTTCTTCCCCTCCCTGGAGTTGATCCAGATATTATGGCAATGGTGGCCGCGGAACAGGGTAAGGGATTGCTTGCTTACTTCAATACGTTTTCGGGAGGAGCGCTAGAGCGAATGACCGTTTTTGCACTTGGCATTATGCCTTACATTAGTGCAAGTATTATCGTTCAGCTCTTAAGTTCCGTTATTCCAACCCTAGAGGCTCTCAAAAAAGATGGAGAACAGGGTCGAAAAAAAATGAATCAGTACACCCGCTATTTAACTGTTTGTCTTGCTGTTGTGCAAGGTTTTGGAATGGCTGCTGGGCTTGAAATGCTTACAGCTAAGGGCACGTCAGCCGTAATGTATCCAGGATTTTTCTTTCGTCTTACCTCTGTGATGACCTTGACTGGAGGAACTCTGTTTTTGATGTGGTTGGGCGAGCAGATAACGTCGCGTGGCATAGGTAATGGAATATCCCTTATCATTTTTGCAGGTATCGTTGCAAACCTTCCGCGTGCAGTGCAATCAACCCTTGAGTTAGGAATGTTACAGAAATCCTCAGTGGTTTTTATCCTGAGTGTTTTTGCTGCTGTTGTGGGCATGATTGCGATCATTGTGTTTATGGAGAGGGCCCAACGTAGGATCTTGATCCAGTACCCCCGAAGACAAGTGGGAAAGAAAATTGTTGGAGGTGAAAACTCTCACCTACCAATAAAGATAAATGTTTCGGGTGTTATCCCTCCCATTTTTGCAAGTTCAATTCTCGTTTTGTTTGCAACTCTTGCAACTGTTCTTGCTACGAAGTTTGAGGGTGTGTTTGGTAATCTAACTGTTTATCTGTCGGGCGGACACCCGGTGCGTATGACTATATTCGTCTTGTTTATCTTGTTTTTCGCTTTTTTCTACACCTCAATCGTCTTTAACCCTGTTGAGACTGCGGATAACCTTAAAAAGAATGGTGCTTTTGTTCTTGGTTATCGACCCGGCGAAGATACAGCTAACTATTTTGACTATGTGTTGACACGCCTAACTGCTGTTGGTGCACTTTATCTTGCTTTTATATGTGCGATACCTGAGTTTCTAATGACGAAGGTTAATATTCCTTTTTATCTAGGAGGAACAAGTCTGTTGATTGTGGTTGGAGTTGCCATGGACACAGTTGCACAGATTCATTCACATTTACTGGCACATCAATATAAGGCTCTTATCAATAAGTCTCAATTGCATGGTGGTCGAGGTCGCCGATAATGGTGATAGTACTCATGGGTCCACCTGGCTGCGGGAAGGGCACTCAGGCGCGCTTTGTTTGTCAAGGATATCCCTTTGTTCATGTGTCTACAGGTGATCTAGTAAGGGCAGAAATCGCCTCTAGTTCCCATGATTCAATTCAGATGAAATCCCTTATTAATGCAGGAAAGCTTATTCCTAATGAAATGGTGTTTAACCTCATCATGAAGAGCTTATCTGACCCATCCAGAAGTTATCTTTGTGATGGCTTTCCGCGAACCCTTGATCAAGCGGTTATGCTTGATGCCTTTCTGAATGAGAGCGGGTTGAAAGTGGATGCAGTGGTAAACATCAATGTGCCTGACGAAGTTATTCTTAAGCGATTATCTGGGCGCTTAAGTTGTGGCGTATGCAAGACAATTTTTAACAGTCATTTTAATCCCCCAGTGCAAAAAGATACATGCGATAATTGCTCGGCACGACTTGAAAGACGTTCTGATGATGCGCCCGCGGTTGTTACTGCTCGTTTGTCTGATTATCACATGAAATCAGTTCCGATTTTGGATTATTTTAGAAGCAAAAATGTACTGTTTGACGTTTCCGGTGATCGCTCGTCAGGTGACGTTTTTGCTGAAGTTGAAAAAATATTGAAAAAAGATCACTAATTACTTGACTTACCTGGTGAATCTTCTATAGATTTCGCTAGTTATCTTAATTATTAAGGAGAACCGAGTGGCTCGTATAGCTGGTGTTAACGTCCCATCTGAGAAGCGCGTAATTATTGGGCTTCAATATGTTTATGGAATTGGTCCGCAAATAGCGCATCAAATCTGTGAATCAATGAAAATCGCAGAAGCACGTCGTGTGCGTGATTTAACAGATGAAGATCTTCTTAAGCTTCGTGAGCTTATAGAGGGTAATTATAAGGTTGAAGGTGATCTTCGACGTGAAATTTCAATGAATATGAAGCGTTTAATGGATCTTAAAACATATCGTGGTCTACGTCATCGTCGTAAGTTGCCGGTACGTGGTCAGCGCACAAGTACAAATGCACGCACACGCCGCGGACGCGCTGTGGCCATTGCTGGTAAAAAGAAATAGAGGCACAGATGAGTAAGCAACAAACAACACGTGTAAAACGTAGAGCAAAGAAGAACATTGCCACTGGTATTGCACATATTCAGTGCACGTTTAACAACACTATTGTTACCATAACCGACGTTCATGGAAATGCAATTGCAGCTTCATCAGCAGGAGCTGTTGGCTTCAAAGGGTCTCGCAAGTCGACACCGTTTGCGGCACAGGTTGCAGCAGAAGATGTTGCTGTGAAGGCGAAAGAGCACGGAATGAACACACTTAGTGTTGAAGTATATGGCCCAGGAAGCGGTCGGGAAACAGCCTTGCGAGCGCTTGTTGCATCAGGTTTAAATGTGACATCTATTCGTGATGTGACGCCCGTTCCTCATAACGGTGTTCGTCCACCAAAACGCCGTCGCGTTTAATTTAATCAACCCAGAATAGGTAGAGGTTTTACCAGTGGTACAGCAAAATATTCAAAAGAACTGGCAGGCATTAATTCGGCCATTTAAACTTGATTTGAAAACAACAGAACCTTCAGAGTTTTCTGGCACAGTAGTTGCTGAACCTCTTGAGAAGGGCTTTGGTCTGACAATGGGCAATGCTCTGCGCCGTGTTCTATTGTCCTCACTTCAAGGTGCGGCTGCAACAACAATTAAGTTTGATAACGCAGTGCATGAATTCACAACAATCGAAGGTGTTTCTGAGGATATTCCAGAGATTATTCTCAATGTTAAGGGATTGTGTTTTAAGAAGAGCACAGAGGGTGCTTCTCGGGTTGCGTTGAAGTCTTCCAAGGCTGGTGCAATTTATGCCAAGGACCTTGAGCTTCCAAGTGATGTGGAGGTCTTAAACCCAGATGCTTTTATTTGCACACTAGATGCAAATTCGACGTTGAAGTTTGAACTTACTGTTGAGGGTGGTAAGGGCTATGTTCCTGCCTCTGCAAACCGTAATGATGAGCTTCCTGTTGGTGTAATTCCAATTGATTCATGGTTCAGTCCAGTCCGGAAGGTTTCTTATAAGGTTGAAAATACCCGTGTTGGGCAAATTACCAACTACGACAAGCTGATCTTGTTTGTTGAAACGAATGGCTCAATGCGACCAGAAGATGCGGTTGCTATCGCTGCACGTATCCTTCAAGACCAATTGCAGCAATTTATTAATTTTGATGAGCCAGAAGAAGTTGCAGTCGAAAGCCAAGACGTTGATCTTCCATTTAATCGTAATCTATTACGT
>CAYGTJ010000012.1:4196-14163 GCA_964352755.1 uncultured Alphaproteobacteria bacterium | reverse complement strand
ATATGTAGCCATTCATATACGCATATGATCAAAAAAGCAATGCTATGAAAGGATAAATTTCGTCTTTCGCAGTTGAAACAGCAAAAGTGCAACAACTGAAACAGAAATCATGATAATCGATGTCGGCACGAGAGAGCTATCATCAAAAACACCGGCAAGATACGCGCCGAACGCACTCATGATTTTACGCAGACTATTACTGACGGCCGCCGCACACCCCTTATCATCTTCAAACAGTGAGATCGATTTTGAAACTGAAGGACTAAATGCCAATGACATCCCAATCATATAGGCTCCCAGAATGATAAATGTCCACGCCATTTCACTGGACAACACCCCAGCGACCAGAAAATGCACACATCCCGCACATACGGCAACTTTCAGCCCAAGAGCAAGAGTTCGCTCTAATCCGATCGCATTGATGGATCGACTTAAGAAAAATTGGCCAATCAGATAGAAAATGGCTAGGTACAGGCTGTTTGCCGTGTATTGCGCCTTTGTAATATTAAACATCATGGGAAAGTAAACGGGGTACGTCGAAATAGCACACCAAAAACCACAAATGAGTAGTGGGCTTTGTAGCGCAAAAACAATGTACTTAGGACTGCTGAGTATTTTTTTATAGCTCTTAAGAGCCGCCAATGACTGCTGAACCACGAGATGAAACATATGACTAGATTGCGTTGCCTTAGGACGTTTTGGCGCTGTTTCAAGCATCATTCGCAACCCCCACATTAAAACCGCAATCCAAACAGCCGCAATCACAAACATAAACCGCCATCCCCCAATCATTGTCAGGTGCTCTCCAATATATGGAGATATAATCGGTGCAGGTGCGGCAAAAACGGATGTCCAGCCCATTACTTTGGCGGCTTCCGTGGGTGTGCGTATATCCTGAATTGATGCGGTTGTGACTACACTAAACGCCCCCGCACCCAACCCTTGCAACAAGCGCCCAATCTGAAATGTTGTCACATCGTATGATACTGCACAGATAAAGCAGCCCAAAATACATATGATTCCAGCAACATTGAGAGTTTTTTTACGCCCCCAGTCATCCGAAAACGCGCCAAAAAGTGGGGCGGTCAGGGCATTGCCAAGCAAACAAATGGCAATCCCATACTGAATTGCATTTTTTGTTGTGCCAAATTCATCAGAAATTGTGATAATTTGTGTGGCATAAATTGTCGGTAACAACATACCAGTAGTAATGATTATCAAGCATAAATTGGCATTATAAAATTTAGCGGACATATTCAAAAAGTTGACTTCCTAATCTAGTATTCGTGTATTTAATTAAAATTTTACTAATCATGACCTTTGATCGCACAGTCCGCCCCCCTTGTCAAAAACGCCCCTAATGAGTAACGTTAGGTATTCTTACTGGTGGTTACGATGCTTTCAAAGTCAAACATACTAACATTATTTGAACATTTCGCAAAAGAACATCCAAATCCCCAAACAGAATTAGATTATACGAATAACTTTACGCTCTTGGTTGCCGTTGTTTTATCTGCGCAAAGTACTGACAAGGGGGTAAACAAAGCAACCAAGGATCTGTTTGAAAAAGCAGACACTCCTGCAAAAATGGCAGCTCTTGGCGTTGATACCATTCGTTACCACATTCGTACCATCGGACTCACCAATACGAAGGCCAAAAATGTCCATGCCCTGAGTGTTCTTCTTTGTGAACGCTTTAACGGAGTTGTACCGCAAACCCGTGAAGATCTTGAAAACCTCCCCGGGGTGGGGCGAAAAACAGCAAATGTAGTTTTAAATGTGGCGTTTGATATGCCAACTATGGCTGTTGATACACACATTTTTCGTGTATCGAATCGCCTTGGTCTTACCCTTGCGAAAAACCCACGGGAAAGTGAACAGCAACTCCTTGCAAACATTCCCAATGATTACATGACGCATGCACACCACTGGCTTATTCTTCACGGGCGTTACATTTGTAAAGCACGTAACCCCCAATGCAACGCATGTCCATTCACTGATATGTGTACATATTATCAACAACACATCCCACTTACGAAAGTCTAAGTGTTGGCTTTTCAAGTTTTGCGGCCTTAATTTGCAGCGATTGCGGGGCATTCACAACGATCATCGCACACGTGGATGGCCAAACCTTAAGATCATCTGGGGAATTTCCGGCATAGATATACTTTCCCTCACCAAACTTCTCATTTAAGGCTTGGGCTTTTTTGTGGGCGCGTCTGTTAATCTGTCCATCGCTCGCAATCACACCATCAAATAAGCTTAAATAATCAGCCACGCGCCAGGCAACGCCGCTATCGGCCGCAGTTGCCAGATAAACGATCCCTCCTCTCTCTTTATGGGCACGGATATAGCCCAAGAGTTCCTCATTGTAGGTGAGGCCTTTTACATCAACAGCAAATGCTGATTCAACGTAATGCTTTGCACGGGCATACCCCCATAGAAACATTGATAATGCTTTCAACAGATGAAGATAATCCCTACGCTGTACCAATCCCCAGAACGCAAGCTCTGTGACATCTTCATTAATTAAGGTGCCATCTAAATCAACACACCACGGTATTTTGGGGTTATTGAATATTTGATCAGTCATTTCACACACAAGATTTCTTATTGTGCTATGTTAGGGATTCGATTATAGGTTGGCAACAACCATTAAAGCCTTTTATGACAGACCGAGCTGAATCACTCCCCATGCGCTCTCGCCACGCACGTATCATTGCGATGCAAACTATATTCGTGGCCAATCGGGATGACAAATCTGCCCGGGGTGAAGAAAAAAACATCATTAAGGCAATGCGTCATGATGATCAAAGCCTTGAACTCGATCCTGATTATGTTGTATTGAAGCGCATTCTGACAAATTATGATCGCTCATCAGAACGCATCTGGGAGGTTATAGCCGGACACTTACCCGAAGCTTGGCCGTTAAAACGCCTTGATCCTGTTGTAAAGGCGATACTTGGCGCTGCCCTTGCTGAGGCACTCTCACAAAAAACACCGGCGAAAGTTATCATGCGGGAGTATACAGCAATTGCCGACTCATTTTTCGGTGACAAAGAAATAGACTTTATTCATGGCGTTGTTAGTGGCATGCTATTAAAGATTGGATATCTAGAAAAAAGCATTGAGCCCGAAAAAACTGAGCCAAAAGATTAATGAAGACGACGTTCTTGCCCTCCTAAAGGATACATTTTCACAACGTGAAGATCTTCTCAATGATGGCGCTGTTCTTGCTTGCCCTTCAAAGAAATCATCTGATCATACGATTGTGTGTACTGACAATCTCGTTGAAGGCATCCATTACCAAGCCACTGATACGCCTGAAACTGTGGCAAACCTCTTATTAACGCGTGTAGTCTCTGATCAAGCCGCCTCTGGGGCAATGCCTTATGCGATCACGCTGAACTTTATATTAAGTGCAGACATGACACCCTCGTATTTAAGCGCAATGCTCACGCAACTAAACGCATTGTGCGCAGACCTAAATATCTGCTTACTAGGGGGTGATACCTCGATCACACCGGCAAGCAGCTCAAGTTTTAGCATCACGTGTTTTGGCACAGGATCGAGAATCTTACGGCGGGATCTTGCCGTTGACGGCCAACTGGTTTACGTGACTGGATTTATTGGTGATGCTTTTGCCGCGCATAAAATAAACATGAAGTGCCTTACCTCCCTCTCTGAAAAAGGCACCGACTACTATCATGAGCATGCCACGCGCTTTACCCCACGAGTCCATGTAATGCAGGTGTTGGATGAGTGTATTGACTGTGCTATTGACATCTCAGACGGTCTTCTACTTGATGCCCACAAGCTTGGCTCTGCGTCAAGCAAGGTCATTACGCTGTTTCACGATGATATTCCCATTTCTCCTGAAATGCAGGAAATACTGTCGGAATTACCAAAGACTGAGGCAGAAGATCTTCGCAATCAGTCGCTATCATGGGGGGGTGATTACGAAGTGTTATTTACAACCTATGCGACGAATGCTGCGCGCATTGAGGAAACAATGAACACGCATAACGTGCCCCTTACATGCATTGGGTATGTCGCCAAATCTCAACCGGCCACAACACAATTTGTGTCGCTTCGTAATGATGTTGACCGAGATATAACGCCCCAAAAACTCGGCTTCACACATGGAATGGGAGATCTCGCATGAAAGTGACATTTTGGGGCACACGTGGATCGCTTCCCTGCCCTGGGGCGAATTATATTGAATATGGTGGCAACACCAGTTGCCTCAGTGTCGAGACACCCGCCGGTGAAATCGTGATCGACGCAGGGTCAGGACTTCGCGAATATGGAAACGCTCGCCTTGGTAAAACAAATGTTTTTCATATTGCCCTCTCACATTTTCATTATGATCATATCATTGGCCTTCCATTCTTTAAGCCTCTCTGGGACAAGGATTGCACAATCCATATCTATTGTGGGATTTCCCGAACACCCGAGGAAATTCACACCAACTTATCCGCATTTTTTACGGAACCTTTTCTGCCCTTACGGCTCGAAGATGTGGCGGCCACACTTCATTTTCACGCTTTGTTACCCGGGGATAATCATGAGATTTTTCCGGGAGTGGAACTTTCAAGTTTTCCCTTGGAACACCCAGGAGGCGCATCAGGATACGCGATAGTTTCAGAGGCACGCAAATTTGCCTACGTGAGCGATCATGAGGAAAGTGCGACCTCACACAAGACCCTGGTTGCAAACTTGCACGGATTTAACCTCATGGTTTTTGATGGGTTTTTCTGTAACGAAAACTATCAACGTGGTTGGGGACATTCCACCTGGGAATACGGGCTCACCCTTGCAAAAGCAGCAAACATCGAAAAAGTCGCCATCTTTCACCATCATGTGGATCACACAGATACGCAAATCGCTAAATTTGAGAACGACGCACGTAACGATTTTCCCGGGTCGTTTTTCGCAAAAGAAAGCACAACCGTTTCTGTTTAATGCTCGCGCCACCCGTGAAACCACAACCAATCATAGTAAATCTCAGGGTATTTGGCGGTGTTAAATTGCGATTCAAGGGCGTTGATGTATGCATGATTGACCTTCGGGCCCAGCAAACGCACGCCATCCCCTGCTAAAACGTCACGCAAAATATCGACTACACGCTTATACTGAACATGTGTGCGATCCCAATCGACAACAGGTAACGCAAAACGCGCCTGTTGTAACAGTTGCGCCATAACGTTTGGACGAATAAAGGGAAATAATCGCGGATATGCCTTTTCGTGAACGGTAAGATCTGCCTGAATTAAGAGTCGCTGAAAACTGTGGAGTGTCTCATTCCCCCAGCACCCACCAATATATAAGCCACCCTTATTAAGTCGCTGATAGTGCGTCCTCAAGCGTTTCTGAGGGTCGGCATCCTTATGCAGTTCACCCCAATCAAGTATCAGATCAACATTTTGATTGTCATTGCTGGTTGTGATTGTGCTCTTTGGATATCGATCACGAAGATCATTCATGGTTTTGGTGGGCAGTTCTCCACACACAACAATGGTTTGAAATGATTTATTCACTAGGCTTAACCGGATAATAAGATCATCACATAAACGCATGTAATGCACCGCAAGACTTTCAGTAAGTTGCGTTTCTGTTAAGTCGCTGATTTGCGGGTTTGCAACCATGTCTTCACAATCACGTAAAATGCCGGAACCACAGCCAGCGTACAAACAGTACCAATAGACATACCGCCTACGATCACTACACCAATTTGCTGACGAATTTCGTGACCATTACCTTGTGAGATCATTAAAGGAATGGCACCGACAACCATGGCAACCGTTGTCATAATAATGGGACGCAAACGCATGCGCGATGCCTCGATAACCGCTTGCATTGGTGATTTTCGTTCATTCGCAATCTTGTGATTTGCAAAATCAACGATCAAAATCGCATGTTTGGTAATCAAACCAATAAGTGTGACAAACCCAATCTGGCTATAAAGGTTCAGTGTTCCATTGAACATAAAGAGGAACAAAGCCCCCCCCGAAAGTGACAACGGAACGCTCAACAAAATAATCATTGGATCAATGTAACTTTCATACTGTGCCGCTAAAATCAAAAAGATAAACAAAAGCGCCATGGCATAAACAAGCGCAATGCTGGATTTTTCATCTAAGTAACGTTTGCTCTCACCTGCAAAACTATACAAAACATTATCAGGAAGTTCTGCTACAGCGATTGCGCGTGCATCTGCAATGGCACCACCGAGTGAACCACCCGGAGGAATGCGTGCAAAAATGGTCACTGATCGCACCCCGCCATAATGGCGAATTTCTGTCTGTGACATTGATTTCTTAATCGTCACGAGTTCACTTAGCGGAATCATGCGTTCATTGTCTTGAGTCTGGCTACCATCGTTTTGTCTTCCCCGGGTACTTCGCAAAAAGATACTCGATAGATCCTCAGGTGTTGAACGAAAGGCATCATCGACCTCAACACGGACGGGGTAACGTTTGCCATCGCGTTGGAAATGATCCGCGATACGACCACTGATGGCTGTATCCAAAACATCACTGACCGTGCTGACATCAACACCAAGTGCCGACGCCTTATCTCGATTAACGTCAACAGTGAATTGCTGCCCTTCGGGGATAATATCCGGTTGGACTTGGGTCATATTTTTACTTCGTGTGAGCTTGCGGCCGAATGCCTCTGCAATATTGACGAGCTCTTTATAAGGCTTACTTGAGCGCAAAACAATCGTAAAAGCATTGGCACTACTCGGTAAAACACCACTTGATTGAGGAAACACACGCACCTCAACACCCGTAATTTTTTGCAACTTTTGGTTTAACTCGTCTGAAATCGCATCCGATCGGCGTGAACGCTTACCCACGGTGTCAAGCATCACGCGCAAAACGGGTTCGCCCGGGGATTGTGCTTGCGCAAAAACACTCTTAACCTCTGGAACTGAAAGCACAATTTCCTCAGCCTCAGCCAAATACTTATCGACATATTCAAGGTTTGCACCAAATGGTGGCGAAATACGCGACGAAATAATACCGGTGTCTTGTCGCGGATTCAGTTCTGAGCGCAACCTTTGAACGAGTATAGTACTCATCCCTGCCAGAATTAAAGCAATTAGTAAAATAAGCCCTGGTTCTTTCAGGCGAACCTTAAGGAAGTTTTCATAGAAAATACTTATTCGATCAAATCCTCTATCAACGGATGCAATCAACCGATCAAGAATGTTTTTCTTTTTACGTATTGTGCTCGCATGTGATTTTAAAATCATTGCGCACATCATTGGTGACAGTGTAATCGCCACAAAACCTGAAATCAAAACAGCACATGCAAGAGTAACCGCAAACTCAGTAAATAGCTTTCCAACCAAACCGGGGGTCAGGGCAATCGGCGCATAAACAGCAGCCAACGTTAGCGTCATCGCAATAACCGCAAACCGTACCTCAGACGCACCTTTAATGGCTGCATCAAGGGGTTTTTCCCCCTTTTCAATGTAACGATAGACGTTTTCCAAAACCACAATTGCATCATCAACCACCAATCCGATAGCCAGAACAAGCGCCAATAGCGTCAAAATATTGATCGTAAATCCGAGGAAGTACATTAGTGCAAACGTACCAATAAGCGAGATCGGAATTGTCACCGAGGGAATCCACACAGCACGGGCAGATCCAAGCGTCAAAAGCACAACAGCGACAACCAACAGGGTCGCTTCAAAAATCGTGCGCTGCACCTCATTAATAGATTCTTCAATAAAAATCGTTGAGTCATAGGCCGTTTCAATTTTCATCCCTCGAGGGAGGTTTTCAGAAATCTGCGGCAGGAGTTTCTCAAGACCCCGGGCAATATCAAGGGGATTTGCCACTGATTGTTTGACGATAGAAATTGAAACTGCCGGTGTTCTATTAAAGCGAATTTTGTTACGGCGATCTTCCGCTTTTAAGTCAATCGTTGCCACATCTTTAAGCCTAATAAGCGCACCGCCACGTTCCGCAAGTGTAATCGTGCGAAAATCATCCTCATTCCGCAAGCCAGCCGTGGTTGTCACCACAATATCCCGGTCTTGCATGCGCAACTGACCCGCTGGTTTTTGCACATTTTGGCGTTTGATCGCCGCAACGACGTCCTCAGGGCTAAGCTGATACGACGCCAATTTTACCGGATCAAGCATAATGTGCATTTCATAGGCACCGCCACCGTATGCCTCTGCACTGGAAACACCGGGCAAGGCTTCAAACTGGTTAATCAGATACTTTTGTACATAATCAGCCATTTCTTCGGGTGTGTGCTCCGTACTACTAATGGCAAGATCAATCACAGCAACCGCGTCAGCGTCTGCCTTTCGAATGCGTGGATCAGTGATCCCACGAGGCAACGAATCCCGTACCCGTGCAATACGATCACGCACATCATTGGCCGCATCCTCAATACGACGCGCATTGCTAAACTGCATACTAATACGGCATTCACCAATCGTGCTTTGGGAGGTAATGGTATCAACGCCTTCAATGCCTGAAAGTATACTTTCAAGTTTTTTCGTAATGAGGGCTTCAATAATTTCCGGACTCGCGCCCTCTAGTTGCACAATTACGCTGACACGGGGAAAAGCGATGTTGGGATATTCACGTAAGTTCAGGCGTGACATAGTCACAAGCCCAACCAAGACAATGATCAACGACATCACGGTTGCAAGGACAGGTCGGCGAATAAAAGTCTCAGTAAAGCCGCCGCCTTGAGATCCGCCACCTTTATTTTGTGTATTTGTTGCTGACCCTGTCATTGCTATACAGTCACCGTTTTAGCTGTGCTTTCTTTCGTCGGTTTTTTTTCTTTTTCAACAGATGATGTGTTTTTACTACTGTCTATAGTATCCAGTTTGTTTTTTGATTTTAAGGTAGTTTCTTTGGTCTCCTTGTCTTTTGTTTCTTGATCTGGTTTTGCTTTGGGTTCAGAAACCTCATCTTTATCCTCGTCGTCGAGATCATCGTCATCGTCGAGATCATCGTCATCATCATTTTCCGGTGAAGACACCTTACTATTACTTGCTTTTTCATCGTCTGAGGAAACCTTAGCAGCCTTCTTCTCCAATTTTTCAGCCTCGGCCTTAACCTTATCTGTGGTCTTTTCTGCACGTGCTTTGTTAGCTGCATCAACATCGATGGTTTGTTTAATGAGATCTGGGAAATCTTCCTCATTCACAACACGTGCATACGCCCGTGGAAGGCCAGCAAATTTCATATTTCCAACCACAATGATATGATCGTCAGGGCGCAAGCCTGAAACAATCTCAATTTCTGACCCGCTGCGAATCCCTGTAACAACCGTTACTTTTTCTGCCAAGTAACGTTTTTTACCCTGGGTAACGATGGGCACAATACGATAAACAGATTTTTCTTCGCCGGACATATCAACAGCAACCTCAGGCACAACAATAACTCCCTCACGCGTGCCCGCTGATAAAAACACCCTGCCAAATAGTCCAGGACGCAACAACCCATGCAAGTTAGGAGCCGTCGCATACATGCTTAAGCTATTTGTTGCTTTGCTCACCTGGGCATCAATGGACTCAATTTCTGCCTTAATGCGCTTTTTTTCTTGACCATCAATGGCAAATTCGACCTTTTGCCCTGCATGCAGTTTTGGCGCTAAACGTGCCGGAACAGCAAAGCGGATACGAATAGGATCAACATCCACGATGCGAAGCAATTCTTGGCGTTGATCAACAAGCGTTCCCACACTTATGGCTTCTTGACGGAGGCCTACGGTGCCTGCAAATGGCGCACGGATGACTGTGCTCTCGAGTTGATGCTTGCTAACCTGATATTTGGCTTCTGCTTGGCGAAACTTTGCTTCAGCCTGTTCTTTGGCTTTTTGAGAGGCAAATGCATTATTTTTTGCCAATTTCTTTACACGTTCAAAATCAGATTTTGCCGTTTTAAGCTGGGCATCAGCATCTAACATATTTGCTTTATAAACC
>CAYGTJ010000012.1:0-4186 GCA_964352755.1 uncultured Alphaproteobacteria bacterium | reverse complement strand
ATTGTACCCGACACCTGCGCGCGCAAAACCACAAGTTGGTTTGCCTCAAGTGTCCCAATTACGGTTGCTTTTTCACTAAGTGCGGCTTTGCGCACCTTAGCAATCTCAACGGTCGGGAATGAGGGTTCTTTCCCACTTTCCATCATCGTAAAATAGTAGAAAACCCCAGCAATAAGTAGACTCACAAGAATCAAAAAAGGTGCTTTAATTATAAGGGGGAGACGAAAAACTGTCTGAATAATCTTTATACTACTATGCGTAGCTTTGTTTAGCGTTTGAATGACCATAAAATCTTAAGATTTACAAATAGTGTACAGTACATACAAGACTATAATACTCCCCAGAGATTGTACATACAAAACTCACGCCAAATGAGATCAGAGGTGAGAAAAAACCACGCTCAATAATACTCTCTCTCTACATAACTTTAGGGTTTAGGGGCTTACAAGCAAGTGGTGCCAAACGACCCGTCGTTATCTTAAGCTGGATATCATCCGTACCCGGTTTATCTAGTTGACAAATCGCTGGTGATTTCTCAGAGTCTTTTGTACGCTTTGATGGGCCTTCAACTTCATAACCAAAAAGGGTTATCCGTTTATCTGCAACAACATGCGCAACAATTTGCCCACGTTTGGCATCACCCTTGGCGCGCATTTGTATGGTCACCGTATTTTTAGGTTTTACAACCACAGTATTATTGTTGAGGGGCTCAAGTTCAATTTTTCCTTTATCCCCGATAACAGGCTTGGTAACTTTTGCCTCAAAATTTTCTTGTTTAATCTCTATTTCGAGAGGGCGATCTAGGTCGTTTTTGAGTGTCACGATATTAAAAGGACGTTGGGTTTCACTAGCACAAACCCCAACTATCATTAATCCAACCAAAAACACCAAACGCATCATGAATCTCTCCCCCTCACCTTAGGCATCTTACGATTTTATCGATTGATAAACAAGTATCTGTATGCTTTTCCACTATTTTCTGTTGATGCGAGACAACAACCAGTGTCTTGCTGTTCACGCGAATATGATTAGCTAGATCACACATAAGTCTTTGTGCAATATCTTCGTGCAAATAGTTCAGCGGTTCATCCAAAAGAATGATTTTCTGAGGAACACAAAACACCCGCAACAAAGCGACAAGCTGGCATTGGCCTGAGCTTAACTCGTGCGGGAACGACGATGCTAAATCCTCAATCCCATAGGTTTTGAGAAGATCATCAGCAAATGCACGCGTACATCCCTCAACAAGGGTGAGGTTGTCACGAATATTTAGCCCTGGAAAAAGATTATCCTGGGCAAACACCATATATGCGTTATCAACCTGTATGTCTCCTGACTCAGGTGATATTACACCCGCCAACATCTTAAGAAGCGTTGATTTTCCAGACCCGTTAGCCCCTACTATCATGGTTAATTGCTGAGAGGGAATTCGCAGATTCGCCTGAAATCTTGCCCCGTCCTTATAGCCAAAAATAACATCTGTACATTGTATCATTGTGTTTTTCTCTGTTGGTTAAAATAGGCATACACGCTGAACAGTACTGCATTCAGCATGAGCAGTAAAAGGCTTGCCGTCCATGCTTGCGTATACTCATAACGCTCAAGGCTTTGATAAATAAGACGTGGTAAGGTCGTGGGTTGGGTCATGGGATAGGCACTCGCCATAACAAACTCATTTAGGACACATACACAGGTAAGTACGCCCGTTTGCAAAAGAAAACGCCCTAGTTCCGGGCAAATTATCCCACGAATAAGCATAACACTCCTCAGCCTATGCATTGTCAGAAGTGGCGAATATGTCACCTGCATTTGCCGTATCCGTGCGGCATTGAACCAAATCAGCAACGCTAATGCAAATCCACTTTGGCCAAGAATAAAGGCAAGTTGCGGGTTTTCATAACCCACGATCCAGATAAAGCGTGGAACGATTAACCCAAAGACGCAAAGCACCCGCATAAGGGTTAGAAAACTGGGCACATGCATCGCATAAACAACCATCCCTATCAATAGAAGTGATGCCAAGCAGGTTGCAACCAAAGCAACACCTAGGCTATAAAAGCCACTCGTCAGAATACGTGGTGTCATGAAAATTCCACCCTGCCAATCATATTCCGAAATCACCTCTATAACGCCACCTAAAAATGGCCACAGATAACACACACACACACTCATCACGCCAACGGAAACTGATCTCGATTCAAATAGTGACAGCTTGTGGTCAGAACGCCTCAACAGATTATTACGCTGTGAAATAACGGCCACACAACAAGCCACCAGCAAATGGGGGAAAACCACGAATGGGTGCCCCACCCACGCCGCACCTTGTTGTGCACCTTCTAGCAAAAACATATTCACACTGGTACTTTCCAGAGGTTCCACAAACAAAAAACCTCCACAGGTTCCAAATAAAATTGCCGGCACCGTGTAGAAAAGTAAACGATGCGACACGCACACCTGAGGCACGTAGACATAACGCACAAACCGCAAAAAACTAAGTCGCAACTGGCGCACCTGTACGAGCAACGCCGTCGGAAATTGACGATTACTCGCGATTAAAATCGTGCTCATAAAGGCAACACCAAACCAAACCTCGTAAACAAACACCCAGCTCCAGCCATCGAGAGGCCATGCACGTACCAATAGAGGCGTGGTCAAAACCTGTGGAAGCGCCAATACACCGATCAATGTTACAAGCAACAATCGGCGCATTCGTGGCCGGGCGCAGAGGTCAAGAATGCCAATACCTATACTGATAATGACAATTATTCCCCCACATAAAAGTGAAAAAACACCCGTTAGTAGAACGAGATACAGATACTTTTTAGTGGGGAATTTCCTGCATTCTACGCAGTTCTGTTGAAACAATTTTTCAACCTTACGGGTCAAGATCGTGTTTTCTAAAAACGCCTTAGGTGAACTGTTTGGTGGATAGATATAAAACCTGCATTTAATTGCCCTATGATGTCTGGGATCTGTAATAAAACGCATGAATTCCTCTGCTGCAGCTGACGGCTTCACAAGGCTCAATGTATAGCGATGGAAAATATGTCCCCTCTCAAACACTAGCGGCTGAAACTGTGTTGCTGGATAGCGCGATGATGACTCATGAAAAAGTGCTGAGCCTCCATAACTCGCCACAATTCCTGTTTTCCCATGTAAAAACTGGGCATATGCACGTCCCCACGAATGCACATAACGCACCGACGCATTGCGCCCGCATGCGCTCTCTATGTGCACCTGCATATCTCGTCCTTGCACTGACAGACCTGGGTGTGGGATCACAGATGCATGACCTGACACACATAGATCACGAACACGTTGATACTGTCCATGCACCCGTGTGTTAATCATGAACGTTAGCGGTGACTCGGCAATAACACGAACACCGCCTGTAATTAAATTTCGGTTCTGAAGTTCACGCACCTCATAGTCGAGAAGACCAAGAATGGCGTCCACCCGGGGATTTGCCTCTAGCTGGCGTCGAATATGCCCACCATGCGTAAAGGCTCGAAAAATCAGCTTTGTACGTGAAAGATGTGGATACGTACACTGGAAAGAAGGCGTGTTTTTTGCCCGCGTAAATGCATCTTGATAGTAACGCGACAAACCATCATCGCCATCAAAATGGGAAGTTGTGTATACAACAAACTCCTGCGCAAAAAGCGCGCGTGTCAAAAATAAAATATACGCGACAACCGTCGAAATTTTTCGCATTACGTGCATAAAAACATCTTCCTTCCGCCAGTATAACCTGGATCAAGTACACGAGTTGGCAATATGCCTCTCAGCCCTCATGGGCACCCCGAGATGTAGAGCATTAAAATCGCTCACTAATAACGTGTCACACAAACATGGCTCACCAAGATGACTCACCTGCGGGCGGGCACCAGTTGTATCAACCAATTCTTATGGTTCATCTTTCATAAAGGAGGACAGATATAAAAACAAGTTTCATTGTATAATTTTTTCTCTAATGGCTTGAAACAGCCAGTAGAGATGTGTATTGTGCATCTGGAATTCTTGGGGTGTAGCCAAGCGGTAAGGCATCGGGTTTTGGTCCCGTGATCGAGGGTTCGAATCCTTCCACCCCAGCCATTTTTCGCAAACAATCAGCTGTTGCGAACCCGAGATCAATAGAAACGCGGGTCGACAGCGCAACGATGCAATCGTTGCAGATGCGAGGAGT
>CAYGTJ010000011.1:1938-14504 GCA_964352755.1 uncultured Alphaproteobacteria bacterium | reverse complement strand
CACCCAGATTGCGTGAACGATCCACTACGAGGACATCATCCTCAAAAATACCGACATCTATCATTGAATCCCCTGTCACACGCACCAAAAATGTAGCTGATGGGTTTGAAATGAGAAACTCATTCAAATCAATCCCTGCCCCTGCTAAGTCTTCACCAGGGGATGGAAAGCCTGCCGCAACCTTATTCGGAAGCATAATAATTTCAGGCCGTAATGATGATTTATCCGTCGATTTCATAGAAACGTTCTACCCCAAACTCCTGTGGGGTGCAATGTCTTCACGCGAAAGATCATATTTAGGATGATGATTATATATTTAATTTTATATTTAATTAATAAAATATAAATAATTATTACTTATATTTTATATCCATTTATATTTTTATTATTATGTATAGGATTCTATACTTTTTCTTCATAGCTTCTTTTACGTGCTCCGCCAGCGATTGTGTAAAAACCAACGATATGATGTGGCGCTGTGAATCAGATATTACATCTGCGCAAAAACGATTGAATGATGATGCGTTCGCGCATGAATTACTAAGCATTGTGACGTGCTGGGCACCGGAAGATCTGGCACTCACGTGCATTGATATCCTCTCCCCCAAAGTGACTGACTCTCCAATAACGGAACACCTGATGGTGCCTGAAGGCGTTTGCCATACCTCAGATATTGTTCAGTTATGGACAAAATACCCGGGGGCACACCTACAACCTCGTCATGATGACGTACGTCATGCTGCTCTTAAACGTGGTTTATTTCTATCCCAGTATGCTCGAGAAAACGGGGCACCAATTGATTCTTCGGCACTTATTCATCACACATTTTCAGAGAGAACCTCAGCTACAGGAACATGCGGAAAATCACAAGCATTTCTTGCGTTGTTTTACCCGTCAATGCGAAACGTTGCTGCTCAAGATCTTGCAATCACGGTGGCACTGCTGAGCGATCACGGGGTTTCAGCACATACAAAATTTATCAATGGGTTGTCGGCCATTGATTACGCCTGTCATATACTTTCATCACAGCTGTGCCATACCCACCCTTCAGAATTTCAACAGCATGCAATGAACATTATACGCGCATTAAGGCGTTCAGGAGCAGTTTTCACTGAGCGGCAACGAGCTTACTTAGACTCGTCCACAGCCAAGGATTCATCAGTGGTTTCTCCTGGGATCTGAAATTATTCACATAAATTGGTGGGGAATTTCAACGGACGATACGTAAGCACTTAACAAGTATGTGAAAATAAAAAACGTGAATAAAACATTATCATTTGACGAATGATATAAAGAGGAATAAAAACCCGCATAGTCTAAATAATAAAAAATCTTGAAAACACATATTATCTCCCTTTTTTTATTGCTTTCACCAATTTTTGCATCTGATTACCCGGGCATAGGCGCCCCGGAAAATCTCCAGCGCTTTCATGATTTCCATTCGTGTCGGAATAATTTTTGTCGCACATTTTGTCCGAAATCAAGGACAAGAACAGTACTTAGTTCGACGTTTGATTTGTTAAATGGAGTTCGCCCTCAAATTCCAAAACAAAACCTCATGAAACTCGACCTGCGAACGCAACCCCATATGCCCAAGCTTTTATTAAATAGCCAAATGAAACTTATCCTTGAAACAGCCGTGTTTGGAATTGCTCAGGATTTGGTCATTTGTTTGCGCACGCGCTTATCTCCGCTTGAATTAGAGTATCAACAGTACCTCAGCCTTGCTGTTGACATGTGCAGCGGTGTTCCCGCGGATTTGATTCTAGCCACAGATTACACGGGAAGACACACGTCTCCCTCATGTTCAGTTAAAACCTCCGATGCCGAAAGCGCTTCGTCACATTGGGAGTCAGCGGCCGTCTCCTCAGATCATTTGGAAGGTTTTGATAGACGCCATCCGCAGGAAAATCACCGCTATCGCGATTCTTCGAAAATGCATCGCATCTCCTATTATGCCTGGTCATATCTTCTTAGGGTATCGACTGCAGTTAATGCAAGCAATGAAGTGATAACCCCTATAGCAAAGCTTTTTGGCGCCTGTGGATTAACACTCGGCTATGATCTCACGAAACAAAATAAAAACATGGACACTAATGTCTGGGGACACGCGGTGATAGAAGATGAACCGCAGGCTTTTCACCTCCATCAGCGTGATGTCATCATTCTACACGCACACGTTCTCGACATGGTTATGCAAACAATTGATCCTGGGTTTCCCTCACCTCCCCTGCACCCAGAGACAGATGATGAGCAAACGCGACGCATGGCAGCGAAAAATGACGCAGCACGCACAATTTTACGCACGCTTGATAAGAGGTCTGTTCTTCCCTTTAAGGAGGCACTTGCCCGAACGCATGGCGTATGTTCTTTTGTTGGAGAACAAGTAGGTATCCGTTTTTTACGTAATGTCCTCGCGACAAACCCCCATCTTTTTGATCCATCAACCGGGCGAATACACCCCAAAATGGCACCCTATGCGCACTATTTGGCTCGATTTGGGGCAACAACCACACATTCCCTCCACGTGCGTGAGGTCTCAGTATCCCACAGAAAAACCCGGGAATCACTCGCGGTTCTTGCCGGTGTTCGTGGGGGACGACGCACACCATTGGGTCACTATTCCAGAAGGAGAACTTTTGCAAAATCAAGGATTCGTGAATCAGGTAGTATTTGCGAAGCTGTTGGTTTTATTCAGAACCGACTCACACAAATTCAGCGCAGAAGCCCACGAATAGCGATGTCCTTTGCCAGAGGAATCCCCTTTAGCGATGAAAGTCCGTCCTCTACGCAAACCACACATGAAAAAGGACGTTTAATCCCTTTCCCCCCAAATCCTTATCGACGCAGAGAAATCTGCCGAGCTTCACTACCACCTGTATTTATTGGGCCAATGCCCCCACGCTATCAACCCGCGAGTCGATTTAAAGACCCCACACAACGATAACCAATAAATTACATCTCAACAGGGTGTGCTTAAAAATATATTAGACGTCAAAAATCAGTTATTTTGAGGCCAATTTCATGCTACACCTAAGAGATGAAAACGGCCTATTTCCTCATTGATTGTAATAATTTCTTTGTTTCGTGTGAACGTGCATTTAACCCGAAACTTGGTGAAATTCCTGTGGTTGTGCTATCAAACAATGATGGATGCGTTGTGTCGCGCAGTAACGAGGCCAAACAAATAGGCATACCTATGGGGGTGCCCTATTTTAAAACCAAAGACCTGTTGAAACGCCATGGTGGTGTTGCTTTATCATCGAATTTTTTCTTGTACCAGGACATGTCAACACGGGTGATGAACATCCTGAAAACATTTACTGATCAGGTTGAGATTTATTCGGTGGATGAGGCGTTCCTCACCGTTGGCTACACATCCTATGCCCAGGTCATGGCGTTAGGCGAGGAAATACGTACACGCATCCTTAAATGGGTGGGCATCCCCGTTTCCGTGGGAATCGCCACAACAAAAACCCTCTGTAAAGTTGCGGGAAATCTTGCCAAAAAAGAACCCACTGGCGTGGTAAGTTTCATGGGCGTATCAGACGCGTTTTGCCAATCTCTCCTGGCGCAGGTTCCTGTGGGGGATGTGTGGGGAGTGGGCCAGCGTCTTTCAACACGTCTCAACCAGGTAAATATTTATTCAGCGAAAGATCTCTGCACCGCGCAAGATTCACATGTCCGCAAAATAATGAGCGTCATGGGACTAAAAACTGTTCATGAACTGCGGGGTCTTGCACGTATTCGCCTGGAAGATGCGCCGCCCAATCGTAAGAGTATTACATGCTCTCGTTCGTTTGGAACCCCTGTGACGACACAACAATCCCTGATGGAAGCGATCGCTTTTTACATCAGCCGTGCTGCAGAACGCATGCGTCGCCATGGGCTTTATACACGGGGCATCTATGTGAGTGTGCGCACCAATCGTTTTCGCAACGATCCTCAATATCGTGGATCTGACCTTCGGGAATTGGCAATGGCAACACATGACACCCGGGAACTTCTCGCGGTTGGACGCACACTTGTGGCAACACTCTTTCGTGATGGATTTCGTTATAAAAAGGCTGGTGTTACGCTGTTTCATCTCACAGATGATCCCACCCAGCAACCGCAGCTTTTTACCTCTCACAAAACATCTCTTTCCTCGCGACTCATGCCTGCGATGGACGCGCTTAACAAACGCTTTGGACGCGGAATGGTAAGTATTGCCTCCGCAGGAACCCTTTCCCAAGCAAGCAAACGACAATGGATGGTCAAAAGCAACCAGCGCTCGCAACAGTACACGACGGATATAAATGAAATTCTTACGGTCGGGTAATAACTCTTTACAATTAGCGCAAATTTTAAGTATGTTTTTCTCATATTGGTAAAAAATAAAAAAATGAAACAGATAATACACTTTTTCACGATTTTCATCGCCGCCACCTCATTCACCATTCGTGCCTCTGATTCTGCTGCGGCTCCTGGTGCATGCAGTGGTGCGGGTGGTGAGGATACTGCTATCGCCGCAGCTAGCCGTTTGCCAGTTTCAGAGAGCCACCCTGATTTTATTGGCCCACGTCGATGCTTTACTCCTGCTAGTTCTCACAACCCCCATCCCTCGACATCAGATGATACTGCTGATACTGAGCACTTTTCTGACGCTACACGCGCTGATAAAACACACGCAACAGATCCCACGAGAGATGAAATGCATCTCGCCGTTATCCTTCGAAACTTCACAGGAACACCTGCAAATGCTCCTAATCAAAGTATATTTCAACGAGAAATACATCGACTTATGACGGATGCCGATCTGACAAAGATCGCACGGATTTCTAGACTTCCAGAAGGTATGCTTCGCCAGATGCGCCAAATCCGTGATACCCTGGGCGCGCGTGCCTCTGGATCAGAACGAGAGTTTTTCTTCCCCGGAAGCACTGGCCGACCAGATCCTCACGCACCAACTAATGAGAAAGAAACAAGATTTGTTGAGGCTTATGAACGTATTTCAGCCTATGATTTAGCACGCTTTTTCAAGTCTCCTCTACCTACCAGTGCCCCCTCTATACAAGATATGCGTACGTTTACGACAATGGTTCAATCTTTTGAACGAGCACGCCTGTTACAATTGACTCGAGGAATTATGTCAGAGACTGAGTTAAACCAACTTCTACTTATGGCATCTGCATTTAAACGCACAGGATAAACGTTAGCTCTGCTTACATTGGAGCCCTTTGCATTTGCATCTGCATCTGCATCTGCATAGAGCACCACGTTAATACACATACAACTAAGCCAGGTGTAATGCCTGGCTTTTTCTTAATTAAATACCATTTAATAGACCTTTAACCATCCTTCGCGTACGATAAGTAAAAATAAAAAAATACTCGCTTTGTATATTTCCTTATCTTTGCGCATTATTTATTGTGCTTTTATTTATACACTTATATCAACGTTCGTACATGTGAAAGCCAGCGAATTAACCACGCATGCGGGTGCTGTCGTTAAGGAGAGATTTACATACCACAACGTCGAATATCCCCGCACATGTCAACACCTCACCCGTGAAGAGGTTGCGTGTTTTCCTCGAAATGTAGCGTACGATACCGTGACAACGTTATGGGGGGCACGGGCGTACCCCTTTATTAATAAATCTATCGATGGCGAGAGTGTCCCTCCTTGCCCGATTCGTACAAAACTTGCTCTGATTTATGATGAGCTCTCTCGCTGTGTGCGATCGCGTGCTGAACATAATCCTGCGTCGATTTTGATAACGCTAAAATCTCTTGGGTATCAACAATCCCTCGATCAATCACTGTGGGTTGCCGGGCTTAATGTTGCTCAGCGAGATATTTTAGGGCTTGCAACGATGTATCCCGAACTACAGGTCAGATATCTCTCACAACAGAATATTATTCGCATTGTTGACGCGCAACTTTCATGGTGTGTGCTTGGCTCACCTTCTTTTAAAACACAACCGGAGTGTTCGCTCGGGAAATTATCAGAACTGATGTCTATTGGTGGGGTGGGCGCCACATATTTTCACACGATGTGTTGGCCGGTATCTTTATTTAAAAAAGCATTTCGCGCGCTTCCCTGTGTGCGAGGTGATGCGTATAGCGATGAAATATACACCCCCTGGCGCATGGGTTATGATCGCAATCCACGTGCAGTTCCCCCTCATGAACAAGTCACAGAACACCTTCACAAACTGGCTCAGGAATCACCCCCCGTGCAACTGATTAAAACTATGTTTTCTGTTTGTCCAGCTTCGTGGAAACCTTCACAGAGCTCACTTGCTTACGAATCAATCTTCTCTGTATTTGAGAGATTAAAACCTCCGCCGACAGAAATGAATTCAATTGAATTTTCTATATGTGTAGAAATTTTTTCGTTCTTAAAAATATTAGGGTATGACATTCACGCCCATGATTTTAAGCTGTTTAAATATGATCATCGCAGGCATGCGTTCACTGATAAGTACTTAACGTACTTTGAGAAATTTGTCATGCACATGCACGCATCACCTACTGCTGATCCTGGGGCAATCTCATTTGTCGTTAAAGCCATGGAACATGCGGGCATCCCCGTTATTGGAACGCCCGAACACCCTTTCGTGCGTGATGATGTACGTGCCATCTTAGACGGATTACCTGGGTACCGTCCAAAGGGTCAACGGGCGCGCTGGGCACGAAAGACTTCTGACACCACGCGCCCCGCTGCGGCTGAATCAGCTGAACTCGGCGCTTCAGCCGCAGGTGCCCCAACACCCGCAGCGGCGTCTGGTGCCGGAGGTGACACCTTGCATTTTGACTTATCAAAAACTTAGAACTAATCAGAGGGTCTTTACCAAAATTAAACCTTTCCTGATTAGAATAATACATAAGTTTATGTACAATTTTCTCATGAAAACAGGTTATCGTTTATTAATTGCGGCCACTCTTGCCATCGGTGCAACATATAGTGGAGTCATATCAATTTCTGCATCTGCAGCAAGATCACCCGATCCCTTGCGACGAATTGCAGCACTTGAGACACGCCTTGCGACACTTGAGGCACGTGTTATAGGCGGCGCAGCACCCCGATCCGGAGAACTTTCATCACCGAGTCAAAACCCTGCACCTGTTGATGTTCGGGATAATGCACCTGAGGTTTCGGCGGCTACTGATACAACGGGTATGATTGCTATGCCAGCCATGCCGGCACATCCCCATCGCCCTGCGTATTTAGATACACGGCGCGCATCAGAAGGCAGAGCTCATTCACTTGGAGCATCACCGTTGCGTCGTGAGGTTGTTGATCCTCGTGCTGATGATTCTGCGCGAACGGTTTCAGCTGCGACTGTCGTTAGCAGTGGTTCACGTGCGGATGATGCCGATGCTTTTTCCTCAGGACGGTTTTCGCCCGAGGGGATTTCTCATGATGCACGGGCAGCGGCGCCACAGGCTCCTCGCGCGGTTTCAGATTTGGGGCGTCCCCCGCGCCATGACGGCCCACGTCGCGATATTGCTGCACGGTCAGAACTGCACGAACGTACACAATCTGATCCACGGGTAGACACTCCCCACCCACGCCAGGGAATAACAACGGGATATGCACCCGCACCGGTTGGACAACTTTACTAGTCTATTGCAAGGTATGAGGAATATGTGGGCTGTCTAGTGAGAATTCTTTTCCATATGCGCCACAACCGATTCATCCAGAGGTATCCACTTTTTAAGACCTAGCTTAAAAGCTCTTTTAAATTCCCGATGGAAACCAAGATCATTTCCTTTTTTCTGTAAAATTTTCGCATGTAAGTAAGAAATTAAAGGATCATTTTTTAAGGTTTTATTCTGACTCTTTGCTTGGGAAATAAATCGTAAATGCTCAGATTCAAATTTCTCAGGAAAATAATTAAGCAAATAGTAAAGATACCCCATTTGTAGATCGGTTCGGCGGGGCATACGTGTTCGTATTTCGTGATATACATCCTGCCAAAGGGATTCCGTTTCTTGCGATAGTCTTCCCTCTCGTAGTGACAAACTCTCAAGAGATTTATGCACGCCTTCTAAAAGACAAAGACTTGGATTTGGTGTATTCGTAAATTCCTCCAGGCTTTGCGAATCGTGAGGGTTCATACGCGCATTCCAATGTTCTGACGCGGGCTGTAAGATACCCGTAACATTCCTGCCTCGGTGGGCACTTCTTACAATTTTCTGAGCTGTTTTGTTTGTGGATACATAGTGCTGACCATACAAGTGGCCATCATAGTAGAACACGTATAACAAGCGCAATCCTCCTGCACACAGGCACAGACTTACAGCTAGATAACGTATACTCATATATAAATTCTGATAAAACGTGAGGGGGAATTTTCTATTTTGTACACACAAAACAAAATACAGTATAGTCGAAGGCATAAAAATTGCATATGGAAACCATAGTGATTGGATACAAATTACTATCCCAAGGGAAAGTATACGAAATAGTGCATTATCATTGTTTATCCCCTTTAATGAAAAGTAGAACGGCATAATATATACAAGCCCACCTATGACGCCCATTTGTAAGATCATCTCGAGCATCTGATGATGGTTATGAAAATCCCCCCGCAAAAGATATCCCCACGAAGGACTTAACTGACGTCCTTGGGTATAATAACTCATTGGCAAATCGTATAGGTACTGCTGAACAAGATCTGGATACGTCCCAAACCCTTTTCCAAAAAGAATTATCCAGGGATTATCAATAAAAGCAAAGGCAATTATTTTTGCACCAATCACACGCTCCGCAAGAGTGCCCAAATCAAAATAGTAATTAAGGCCTATTTCAAGAATTAAAATTGTCAACGGTGAAGAAATAACAATAATCTTTGCCATATTTTTATAAGAGGTATAGCGAAACAAAACATATACCCCAAAATAAAACACCAAACTGCAAATCGCTGTTTTATTCGTTGAAAACAATATCGCAATTACACCCAACGTAAAATATATGAGGCTCTTTTTTTTACATTTTGCAAACTCAGAAAAACCAATAATAAGAGCCCCAATGAGACCTACATAGGACAAAAACGTATATGGTACATACTGTGGCCAAACAGACCAGCTCAAGGTTGGGTGATTAATTACTGTAATCACCAGAATAAAAATAAGAAAAATCATATTTATTCGGAAAATATGCGCGCGATATGAAAAAAAAGCACTCGTAATAAACCCGACACCAAGCCATGCAAGGCTCTCAAATGTGGGAGGCAAGCCATGGAGGTGCGTAAAGAAATTTTCTACCCACAAAAGCTGTGCTGTGGCATATCCAATCCCAAGTGCGTAGCAATACCCTAACGGCGTGATACTCATCGAATCATTATTTTTATAGGTATTAAAAAACGCCGTGATACCCACCACAAGAAAAACACCGATAATAAAAGCTTCTACTTGGAGATAAACCCCCACACGCAAGAGAGAAAGACCCCCCCAAAACAGGGCTGAGATAATGGCAAAGATGTTATTTTTTAGCACAATGTTCATAGCAACCTCCTGTAAAAAATGGTGCCAAGAATCCCTAACAATTTCAATAAATTTTATCAATAATAAGGGATTTTTTAATATGTGGATGTTAATTTATATATATATATCAACATATATTGAGAAAATGAAACACATTTACAAAAACATACTTCCAATACTACTTATTTCCTCCACACACTTATCTACCATTGGGGCGACTCCGTTTAATGGAAGTCCTGCAAGAGCAAAACTAATACATGCAGTTACCCGCACCTTAGCCCGCCAATCAATTGAGGCCGTTGCATCAGGTCGATCTGATATTTCTTCATTAATGGCACTACTCCCTGAAGTAGACCTACCCCCACGTGAATCACGGGAATGGATTCAAGGGGTTGAACCGGCTGAATATGCCCTTGCCAGTGTGATGGTTCCCAATGATCAGGCAGCCGATGTTCATCGTCTCCATCCCGCGCTAATCGTGGGTGCAACCCAAGGAATTGCACGACGTTTCGGGCTTGCCATGGACCAATTTATCCATCAATTTATTCATAAAGAAACAGAGTATGCGCCCGCAGGGCCCAGCGACGTTGTTGTGGGTGCTTATGAACAAAGACCCGGAGTCAGTCCAGGCTATCACCCAGGTGTATATCCACGCATTGCTACCCATTCCTCCTACGACATTGGTGCCGATGGATTAGCCCGATCATATGAGATAATGAATGGGAGAAAGATTTACTTTCGGTTGATTGGAGGCGCATCCTTTGATAACCCAATGGGGGGGACGCCTGATGGAAGAGGAGGATATCTTCCCGGGACAGAATTTGTACCCGCAGGGGCCGCAGGACCCCAACCTGGGGCAGCAGCGGCAGCAGGAGCCGCAGGTCACGGCTATGCACAACCTGGAGCAGCAGGAGCCGCAGGTCGCGGCTATGCACAACCTGGAGCAGCAGGAGCCGCAGGTCGCGGCTATGCACAACCTGTAGCAGCAGCAGGAGCCGCAGGCCCATATCCACAACATGGCTATGCTCGTCCACACGAAGCCTTACAACAGGCAGGCTCAAGGTTGGCATCCGCAACAGGAGCTGCAGATCACGGCTATGCACGGGCTGGCAGAGGATTCGCTGCAGCTGGTCATGGGGGAATGGATCCACGCCGATATGTTCATGCACAAGGTATGCATCCACAACATGGGGCAGCAGGCCCACGTCGTGGCTATGGAGATCCCCGAGGATAGCAACAACACTAATACGCATTCCTTTAATAAGGCTTACAAAAAGACCCTGGATATTTCAGGGTCTTTTTTATTGCAAGGTATGAGGAATATGTGGGCTGTCTAGTGAAAACGCAGGCACCTTCACGGAAAATTCCCGGCCGTCTTCGTCAACCATTTCATAATGTCCTGACATGAACCCTGTGGGGGTACTTAAGGGCACGGCACTTGTGTACTCGAACATCGTATCCGCATCAATCACCGGTTGTTCGCCAATGACACCCTCACCGCGAACCTGGTGCACAACACCGCGACCATCGGTAATATCCCACACGCGCTTGATCAACTTTACAGCCTTAACACGGTTATTAAAAATTTGAATATGATACGCCCATACAAATTTGTTTTCCTCAGGAAATGATTCCTCGTCTAAATAAATGGGGATCGCTTTAATCTCAACCCGATGGGAAACACGGGAAAAAACATGCGCATCTATCTGTGAATCAGAGAAATTATCCGTACGCTGTGCAAATGATTTTTTCATGAAAGAATCCTATAAAGGGGGGGGGACGTGTT
The DNA here is from genome assembly GCA_964352755.1 of uncultured Alphaproteobacteria bacterium. GTDB lineage: Bacteria > Pseudomonadota > Alphaproteobacteria > JAUHZC01 > JAUHZC01. Next base: position 3,245 of record CAYGTJ010000011.1, on the reverse strand, counting down.
GTGCTAGCTCTTGGAACTGGTCGTGTGATTGGCAGAATATGACTCTTTCATCACAAACGTCAATAAAAATGAGATAAAGAGGACAACGGGCAGAACACTGAGCCCATATTGAAACGCCTCAACACCCACAGATGCCCCATTAGGCACGCATACATCCAGTATCATCCCGATCACGGGTTGAAACACGACACCACTTAGCATTGAAAACATGTTGTACACACCCGTTGCGCGCCCACTCAATTTCGCAGGATTCAATACACTCACGCTGGTAAAGGCAAGAAATTGACCCGCCACACATCCCCCAAGGATAAACAAGTACGGAGCCAATGCCCACAAGGATAACGGAACGCCATACAAGAGATTAATGAACCCAGCCGCACCCACCAGTGACGTGATCCGCATCACCGCACGATGCGTCTGAATATACGCGCTCACAGCCGCAATGGCGGGGCCTGTTAAGCCAATCCCAAGATAAAACGCCGTCATATACCCCGAGGCGTCAATTTTGGGAATACCATAGGCCACCATCACGTAACTCGTCCCCCACAAATCACCAAAGCCTGACAGTGGCACATACATGCAAAATCCAAAAATGCCAAACACCCAGGTTTGTCCCTTGCGGATCAAGATCAGAAAATCAGCAAGCATTTTTTTCCACTGCAACGGTTTATTTTCCCCCACATGCACGGGATGATCATGGACAACCAGGAAACTCACGAAACTCAGGATAAAACCAACCGCTCCAAAAATGAGAATTGTCCCCCGCCACCCGTATGCCTCAATCAACAACGTGAGCGGGACACCCGCAACCGTTGCCCCAAACGATCCCATCAAGAGCGTGAGCGAAACAATCAGTGGCAACAATCGTGCCGGAAACCATAAATTCGCAATCTTCAACGCCGATAAAAAGGCAAACGCCGACCCAACACCCATAAGTAAGCGCCCGATACTCATGAGGAAAAGCCCCTCACCCATTCCAAAAAGCACGCATCCTGTTGCACACATGGCCGTGGCCAAAATGATGGGTCGGCGTGGCCCCATAAAATCTAATATAAATCCCGCGGGAATCTGAAACCACGCGTACCCATTGTAGTAGTAGGAAATTAACACCCCAAGATCACAGTTACGCAACCCCAGATCTGCCTGGATCTCATGCACCATTACCGTAGGTGAAACCCGCAAAACAAATTGATACAGATAAAAAACAGCCCCGCAAAACCACATGAACCAAGCGGCTGTTTTAATCTGATTTTTCTTAAGCGAAGACATTGAACTCATTGATTGATCTTCTTAACGGCGAGGGAACA
>CAYGTJ010000011.1:0-1928 GCA_964352755.1 uncultured Alphaproteobacteria bacterium | reverse complement strand
GGCACACAAATAAATGATTGTCTCTTTTTACGCAAGGGGTGGATTATCTTTGGCTGGGGCTTTCGTTCGGGCATTAGCGGACGTGTCGTCGCGGGCAACCATCCCCACAGATATGACCATTTTGAGACCTTCTTCGACTGTGAGATCAACTGCACGTACACTCTCCGGGGGGACAAATAATAAATATCCTGAGGTGGGAACAGGTGTTGTGGGGACATACACGCTCATATGTTCAGAACCAAGGGCATCATGAACAACGCTTTTCTTTTCGTTGGCAATGAAACCAATCGACCATTCACCCTTACATGGGAACTCCACCATCACAACTTTTTTAAACGATGTCGATTGCGGAGAAACCATCGTGGACAAAATTTGTTTTGTTCCCCCATAAAGTGTACGTACGATCGGCATTTTATTCACCACACGCTCACCAAGATTCAGCATATATTTTCCTACAACATTCGCCATCAACGCGCCCACAGCAACTAAGACCGCAATTACCACAACTAAGCCAATGCCCGGCATACATTGTACCGGCCAGCAATCTTGTAAAAATGCAGGCATTAACGGACGCACAAAATCATCAACCGTTCCCACAATCCAAACAATCGCATAGATCGTCAAAATTGCAGGCAATGTGACAAGCACCCCGGTGAGAAAATATGTACGAAGGTTTCCTAGCAGCTGATTAAACGTTGCTCGCATTATATATAGACTCGAAATTCAATGATTCTTAGTGTATCCGATATACCAAGATTATTCAAAGCCTGATCAGTTATGTCTGGGAGTTAAATTTTAGCCGATTCAAATAATCTATATTATTCTAAATCATCACCCATCAGCACCTTTACCCATAAACACTTTGCGTGGCTGATAAACACCCTCTATGCAATGGTCTCTTGAAATATACTATAAAAGTTTCTATATATTGATTAATCTAATAAATGGAACAAAAATATAATGAAATTACATAACATACTACTGGCAAGTTTTCTTGCAACAACAGTATCTTTCGTTCATGCTTCTGAAGCAGCAGCGGCTGCTAGCTCAGCCGATGAGAGTGCAGATGCTAGGGCACCCTCAGTCGTCATTGGTAGGGGACAAATTACACCAACCAATCTCCTCCTCCTTAAGGATGCTGAACCCTCAAAAAGTAAAACAGATGTACCTGATACAAAGCCTCAAGTGGCAGAAGTTCATTTATCCCAGGGATTCTTACGTATATTGGGTCCTGAGGGCAACGAAAGACGAAACGAGGCTGCGATAGATCTAGTAGAAGATTTAAAATCTTTACCAGGGTCGGCAGATTCTGGTCTATGCTGGGTTACAGCCGCATTCGAAGGAATGATTTTACCATTCTCTATTAAAGCTTATTGTAAGGATGTAGATCCAGCTGCGTTGGCCGCATTTGCAACTGCGCGTGGATTGGAAGTCTCAACTTTTCTACCAGAAAGCAATCCAACAACGTGGCTTGACGATCTAATTCGCTATACTGACTTAGGGCAAACATTCCCATGGATAAAAAAAATTCTTAGAGACCACCTCCCTCGTCCTAAAGTAATGGTATCAGAGCGTTACCCCTTAACTTGTCTTCTCGATCGAATGTCGACAATAGAAACGCTTGAGGAAGCAACCGCAATTGCAGGTTACGCAGAGCCAATTGCTTCGGCCTCCATCGAATTTGCAACGCGACTCATGGCTGTAAAAGGTTTAGAGAAATGGAATAATTCACTTACTGTTTCCTCAATTGTGCAACTAGTGACTTCCCACGAGAAACATCCAAAAATTCTAGCTGCTTTCAGGCCAGCACTGATAAAAATATTACGCGGCCTCGCTCCTATACATGAACCACTCAACCCTGGTGTGTTCGCAGGTGTGGTTCGAACTGATCGCAAAAGAGAAGCCCGCATAGAGGCGATCTCTGATTT
>CAYGTJ010000010.1:0-15317 GCA_964352755.1 uncultured Alphaproteobacteria bacterium | reverse complement strand
CTTCGTCAGCGGTTATTTCTGTAAAGCGATCTGAGGCCACAACAGGCACATCCCCTGAAACATTTCCAATGGGCGTCGCTGTTGGCTTTTCTAGTTTCAGTGGTTCCTCAGTTGATGATTGGGTACCCACATGCTCAAGTTCATCAGAACTGTCCTGCATAACATCAAAAATAACTTTGTCCTCATGGGGAACATTCACATGGCCGTAATTTTCTGGACGCATCCGGTAAGGGCCCGGTTCTGCACGAATCAGAGGTGTGTCTTGAGTAATTTCATAAGGGCCAGCATCATAATTAACGTACTGCCACACCCCCCAAATGATTGCCAGCACACAAAAAAAGATCACGGCGTAACTCTTTGGAGTATCAAACGAAAACCACCGCATAGACCGGTATTGGCGATCGTTAACATTCCATTTCGACTGAGTCATTAGCGCATTTCCTCAACTGGTGTAATTCCCAATATACCAAGTCCTTGGGAAATCACCAACTGTACAACGCGTAATAACTGTAACCGACAGATTGTTTTGGATTTATCGTTGGGGTGAATAAAGCGCAAATGTTCGGCATCCTTGCCCATGCTCCACAACCCATGGAACTGGCTTGCTATCTCATGCAGGTAGTAAGCAATCCGATGGGGTTCATTGGCCAACGCCGCTGTGTATAGGGTTTGTGGCCACTGGCAAATGAATCGCACGACGGCGAATTCCTCTGCACTGAAATCCACAGGATTTTTGGCAATGTCAGTCATAACATCACCGAATAGTTCCGTTGCGTGGCGAAACACCGAACAAATACGTGCATGCGCATACTGCACATAAAAAACAGGGTTTTCTTTTGATTGCTCAATAACCTTCGTGAAATCAAAATCAAGAGGCGCATCATTTTTCCGGGTTAGCATCATAAAGCGCACAACATCCCGGGGAACCTCAGCAAGCACATCGTCAACGGTCACGAACGTGCCCGCACGCTTGGACATTTTCATGACCTCACCGTTCTTCATGAACTTCACCATCTGACAGAGCAACACATGGCACACGGCTTTACCCTGGGTGATAGCTTTCACTGCGGCCTTCAAACGCGTCACATATCCGCCGTGATCGGCACCCAGAACATTGATGAGAATTTCATGACCACGTGTATATTTATCCTGATGATAGGCAATATCACTGGTGAAATACGTGTGCGCGCCATCAGATTTCATCAGCGGGCGATCCGTATCATCACCAAATTGTTTAGACTTGAACAACAGTTGCTCCCGGGGCTCCCAGTCGTCATCTGCGTGTCCCTTGGGTTTTTCAAGAACACCCTGGTATAGCAACCCCATATCGTCGAGACTTTTTACGGCCTTTTCAACACGACCATCATCCACCAAAGATTTTTCAGACGTGAAAACCTTGTGCTCAATGCCGAGTTTTTTCAGATCTGTTCTAATCAAATCCATCATGGCGGCAACAGCAATTTTTGCAAAATAAGGTTCCCATTCTGTACGCGGGACATCCACCCATTTCGCACCCTCGGAATCATAAAGATTCTTGGCAACAGGAATTAAGTAATCTCCTGGATATGCCACATCCTGATCATACGGATGTCCACAACGTGTGCGATATTCTTTATACACAGATTCAGCGAGTGCCTTAATCTGTTGACCAGCATCATTGATGTAGAACTCACGCGTGACCTTGTAACCTATGGCCTCATAAAGACTGGCCAGCACATCACCAACGATCGCACCCCGCGCATGGCCGATATGCATCGGGCCTGTGGGGTTGCAGGAAACATACTCAACGTTAACTAATTTACCACAACCAAAATCAGTTTTGCCGTAGGTTGATTTGCCCTTATTCGATACCTGTGCCAACACACACATGGCTTGATCACGCCAAAACGCATCGGATAAACATATGTTGATGAAACCAGGCCCTGCCACGGTTACATCTGTCACAAAATCCTCGGCAACCAAACGTGTGCGTAATTTCTCCGCAAGTTCCCTTGGTGCCACACCCGCTGGTTTCGCAAGCACCATCGCGGCATTCGTGGCTAAGTGCCCATGGGAAACATCCCGGGGGGGATCAACCACAACGCGCGCGAGCAATCCATCGGGGAGTGAAGTCATTCCCTCTGCCATCACAGCGGCTGCATGCCGGCGCACAATTTCAGCCCAGTGATGATAGATATTCATCGCGATACTCTCTTCGTTTAGTTTTAAAGCTTTGCTTGCCAAGCGGTGCTCTTAGCTAGGTGTTTTTTTCGGTGCTATCTTTGCAATAGCAACATCAAGTTCCGTTTGGCGACACAGCCCCAAATCCACAGGATTTGTTGAGTGAATATTTTTTATATTCCAATGGCTTTTTTCACGAATGGCCTTAATCGTTGGCTTTGTCGTACCAAGCAAACGAGAAATTGCGGCATCAGTCATATCAGGATGATGCTTTACAATCCACGCAATGGCATTGGGTTTATCTTGGCGTTTTGAAACCGGAGTGTAGCGTGCACCCTTTTTCTTGCGCGCTTGGGCAAGGGCTGCGGACTCAAGAAGTGTCAGCTTCTTGTTCACGTCTTGCTCACACGCGTCAATATCGACCTGGGTAAGTTGCTTATTGGCAATCGGATCGAAAGGCACGATTCCTTTTGCCACTTCATCGTTGGCAATCGCTTCAATCTCAAGGGAATGCAGCTGACAGTATTCGCCGATTTGCGCAAACGTCAGTGCTGTGTTTTCAATCAGCCATTTTGCCGTTGCTTTCGGTAATAGTGGAGCTTTCATTATATATAACCTCAGTTTTATTTTGATAATTAGAAATTTGTTCCTGTTTTATCCTAAATTTGCTGCTTTGTCTGCGGATTTCTTAGGATAAAGTGGGAATTTTTGGCAGATGTGCGTTACCTGTTTGCGAACAGATTCCTGAACACCAGGCAGATCATCACTTCCAACAGCCTCAATCACATCCGCGATACAGGCACCAAGAGTGTTAAAGGCATCCTCATCAAGACCACGTGTAGTCCCTGGAGGTGTGCCTAATCGTATGCCCGATGTTTGCTTCGGCGGCAGTGGATCATTGGGAATTCCGTTTTTGTTACATGTGATCCCCGCACCTTCGAGGGCTTCTTGAACATCGTGCCCGCTAATATTACGCCCACTGAGATCAACCAGCACCATGTGGTTATCAGTGCCACCTGAAACCAAACCAATACCCCGGGATTTTAATGTTGCTGCCAAGGCACGCGCGTTTGTCAAAATATTTTGCGTATACGTACGGAATTCGGTGGATAACGCCTCTTTAAAGGCAACAGCTTTCGCCGCAATTACATGCATCAAGGGCCCCCCTTGAATGCCAGGAAAAACAGCACTGTTGAATTTTTTGGTGAGTTTCGGGTCATTCCATAAAATGATTCCCCCACGAGGGCCACGCAATGTTTTGTGGGTTGTGCTTGTGACAACGTGTGCATAAGGAATAGGGCTTGCCACCACACGCCCTGCAACCAACCCTGAAATGTGCGCCATATCTACCATAAAATAAGCGCCAACTTCATCGGCAATTTCACGAAAAGCTGCATAATCAATATCCCGGGCATACGCCGAAGCCCCCGCAATGATGAGCTTTGGCTTTTCACGCTTGGCACATGTCCGCACCTCATCCATATCAATGCGCCCCGTTGCAAGATCCAGACCATAACTGACAGGATTGTAATTCTTCCCCGATAAATTTACCGGTGAACCGTGGGTCAAATGCCCCCCCATATCAAGGCGCATGCCTAAAAACGTATCACCCGGTGCCAGCAACGCGTGAAAAACAGCTTGATTCGCCTGAGATCCTGAGTGTGGCTGGACGTTTGCAAACTCACATTGATAGAGTTTTTTTAAACGCTCGACGGCAATATCTTCAATGGCATCTACGTGCTCGCATCCTCCATAATACCGAAAATGGGGATATCCTTCGGCGTACTTATTGGTTAGCACACTGCCTTGCGCGGCCATTACGGCCTCTGATGCAAAGTTTTCAGACGCAATCATCTCGATTTGGTTTTCTTGGCGAGCATGTTCCTTTGAAATGAGCTCAGCAATTTCAGGATCAACCGCCTGGGTATGGGATAGGATTTGTTTTTGTAGGTTTGTCATCGTACGCTCACACAGAATATTCAATGCAATGAATGTAGCTTTTTTTGCGGATAAAAGTCAAACGTTGGCAGGATGTTTACGTCGCATCCATGCACCAATAATTAGCAAGGCCACCATGACGCCCTCGCCTAGATAAGGATATTGCATGTAAAACGTCACGGCGCGCGCCTGGGGAATATTTCCGTGCAGTGAGGTTTTTTCATTGATTGCAAGCTGCGCATGGCGATATCCATTTCCATCGATAATTCCTGAAATGCCATTGTTTGCCACACGAACAACGGGTTTTCCTGTTTCAATCGCCCGCAAAACTGAGGCGCTGAAATGTTGATAAGGCCCCGGAGAATTGCCAAACCACGAATCATTCGTCACAACCACCAACACATCTGCATCGGGATAGCGCCGGCCAAGGTCTGCAAATTGTGACTCAAAACAAATCAACACATGCCACATTAATCCATCAGCACGCAATATTGACGCCCCCAAATCTGGGGACATATCGATGGATCCAGCAGCCAAATCCGTCAATAACGTGGGCATGATCCCGCGAAAAGGCACATACTCACCAAGGGGTAGCAATCGAGATTTAGACACTTTGTGCATGATTTTTCCCGCTGGACTCACGTGAATCATGCTGTTAAATATTTTTCGATTCCGCCCCTTGTCCGTATAGGTAATCGCCGTTGCAAAAAGCGTGTTCTTTCCCCGGGTAATGCTCGATAAAAACGCTTCAAGCCCATGGGTTGTTGTGTGTTTTCTGCCATAGGGACGCTCCACACGTACCGCCGTGGGAAGTGCGCCCTCTGCCCATATGATCGTGGCTCCCTCGGGGGGATCAGGATGGTGCGAGTGGTATTTTAACCGTCCCATGATTTCAGACATGTGTGAGGCATTCATTTTAACAGACTGATCAATTGAGGGCTGCACGACCACTACTTTTTGCGTACGTGTAGGCATTTTAACAGGTGTCCAAAAAAACACCCCACACCCAAGCACAAGACCGAGCATGCGGGCGAAAAGACCGCTCATATCCCGTGGTCGTGCACCTAACCAACACGCATAAACCATCGTCAACAACCCAAGACCTGATGCCCCGATGAAGCTTGCAAGCATCAAAATACCATTTGGTTGAAACGTCCACACATCCGCCGGCACGTTCCACGGAAATCCAACAAAAATGTGCTCTTTGACCTGTTCTGCGAGCCACCAACTGAGTGCAAATAGAATGTGACTTTCCGTTCTCTTGCGAAAGAGCCACCACCAAATCATGATAAAACTCACATATAGCCAGCCAAAAAGAACAGGAACCCCAATCGATACCGGCGCCGCAATCGGCCAATATTTTGCCCAATCGACGCCCAAGGCAAACACCACCCAGTAGTGTCCAGCCAGCAAATACGAAAACACAAAACTGGCTGATACGACCAGCGCCTGCTTGGGATGAATGATATCCTCACGCATTCCCTGAGCAAATAAGCCGAAACCCAAAACAAACAACGCAAACGCATAGTAAGGTGCAAACCCAAAAGATGCAATCACCCCAAGGAAACATGCCCTCGTTGGTGTCAGTGAAAACGTCATAATCGCATTGATAAGGGTGCGCATACGCTAACGCTTATAGGGATAGACGCGGACTCTCTTTACGCGGCGCCCATCTGTGTCTGTCACTTCAAACTGTGTGCCCGACGTATGGTCAAGCACTTCATGAACAGACGGTACCCGGCCGGCCATATGCATAACAAGCCCAGCAACCGTATCATGCGTATCAATTTCTTCGTTACTCAATACACCATAAATGGGTTCTTGCAAGGCTTCGAGACGAAAACGTCCATCAACAATCAACGAGTTATCACTCAAACGAGAGATCACGTAATTACTATCACCAGCTTCAAAATCATCAATATCCCCCATCATTTCGCGAATGATATCCCAACTTGTCACCAAGCCATCAACACCACCAAACTCATCCACAACAAATGCCATTGTCACACGCGTTGCTTTCATCTGAATAAGCAACTCAAGCAACCGCATAGATGTGGGAATAAAAAGCACCTGAGAGAGTAAATCACGGCACTTAAATTTTTCTTTACTGACGCGCGATACATCTTTGACGTGCAAACACCCGATTATATCATCGAGACTCTCGCTAAAAACAGGCAAACGTGAAAACTCTGTTTGTGAAACAGTCTCCACAAGGTCTTTAAAGCTAATTTTGGCGTCAACAGCCTTCATATCAACCCGGGGGGTCATCACATCTTCAGCCGTCAAATCACGCAATCGAAGAATATTCTTCATCAGAATTTTTTCTTCCGGTTCGAGTGAGAGGTCTTTATTTTCGTCAGCACTCCCAATAATCCGGTCGATAGCTTGGCGAGCTGACGCTGTGCGCCCCGGCTTGCCCAAAAACGAACGAACATATGCGGTGATTTTCGTGAAAGAAGTTAACATTGTGGAAAATATATCAAAAAATTATACACCAGAAGTTACACATATGGGTTGGGGATATCAAATTTTTTCAACACCAAAACCTCAAGACTTTCCATTTCAGTGGCATCTTCGTCTGTTTCATGATCATACCCAAGAAGGTGAAAAAAACCATGTATACATAGATGAGCCACATGATGAACGAACGGTTTGTTCTCTTTTACTGATTCGTTCACGATGGTTTCAAAACTTAGAACTATATCTCCAAGATTAACGGGTACAGCCTGGCGTGTAAAGGAATTATCTGGCACCGGAAAGGACAGAACATTCGTCGGCGCGTCCTTATGACGATAGTGTTTGTTCAATTCTTGGATGCGGGCATCTGTTGCATACACAAGACTCACTTCGACGTGTTTCTTAGGGGAATCCACACATTCAAGACAGGCCGCAAACCATTCTTTTGGCTGAAAATTAGCGATGTGCGTTGACCAATCGCCCCCATCTATTTGCGCGTCTATATCAACTGTTCGTTTTGCCATCTTTGCCTTCGTAGGGGTTTTGGGGCTGATAACGATCATACGCCTTAATAATTGATGCAACCAAGGGATGGCGCACCACGTCATCGGTGGTCATTTCACAAAACTTAATCATCGAGACGTTTTTAAGAATCGCAACCGCTTCTCGCAAGCCCGAGACCTGCCCCCGGGGAAGATCATCCTGGCTAAAGTCCCCCTTTACAAGCATTCGCGCCCCCTCACCTAACCGTGTTAGAATCATTTTCATCTGAGACGAAACCGTATTTTGCGCCTCATCAAGAATTACATACGCATTGCCAAGTGTGCGCCCACGCATGTACGCAAGAGGTGCGATTTCAATTTCCCCATTTTTCAACTTAGCTTCGACCTGCTCGCGGGGTAACATATCATGAAGTGCGTCATATAAAGGGCGCAAGTAAGGATCAACCTTCTCACGTAAATCTCCTGGTAAAAAACCTAATTGCTCTCCGGCCTCAACGGCTGGTCGGGATAAAATTAACCGCTCGATACGCTTTTCAAGCAAGAGTGAAACCCCCATTGCCACCGCTAGATATGTTTTTCCCGTACCCGCTGGACCAATACCAAAAACCAAATCATGGTCGCGTAGCGCCTTCACATATGCCGCTTGCCCCGGTGTACGAGGACGAACCATCATTTTTCGGGTGGGAATCCCGTCACTACCAACTTGTGCACCTGATGATTGATCAGAGGCGCTCACCGGCGAATCTGGTTGCTGTTCCTTGGATGCTTTTTCATTTGCTTTAGAATCAGACGTGCGCACAAACCCACGAACGTCTGCCACAGAAAATTCTTCGTCTGACTTCACAAGTGCAAGCATTTGCGCCAAGACATGCTTGGCCTGATGCACTTTTCCCCGGGCTCCTGAAACTACGACCTTATTTCCGCGAGATAGAACCTTGATTGCCAATCCATTTGCGATTTCTTTCAAATGGATATCGTCTTCACCAAATAGGTTCGTTAAATATTTTGAATCGAAGTCCAGCTCTAAAACCGAAGACTCCTCGTTTTTTTGTTTTTCTGATTCACGCTTGTCTGACACATTGCCCCCCTTTTGATCAGGCTTGGCGTGCAACCGTGCCCTCATCAATGATTATGTCTGCAAATAAACTTTTCATCGCACACTCCTTAATTCTTACAGGAATCGACTCTCCAATCAAGCGTGGATTTCCCTCAACAAGAACATTCTGCCAATACGGTGAACGTCCAATAAGTTGTCCCTCACGACGTGCCGTTTGCTCAATCAGAACCGTCATCTCACGCCCCATGAAAGACGCATTATATTGAGATTGTTGCTGACTTAACACACCTTGCAAGATGGCAAGTCGGCTTTTTTTCTCTTCTAAGGGGACTTGGTCATCGTATGCTGCTGCAGGTGTTCCCGGGCGAGGACTGTACGAGAACGAAAACGCCTGAGCAAAATTTACAGCCTTCACCAATTCGAGTGTATCGACGAAATCTTCATCTGTCTCACCCGGATAGCCGACGATAAAATCTGAAGAAAACGCAATATCAGGACGCGCCTCACGTAACTTTGCAATAATCTCCATATAAAAAGCAGCCGTATGCTTACGGTTCATTGCTTTGAGCATACGATCTGATCCTGTTTGAACAGGTAAATGCAAAAGTGGCATGAGTTTATCAATGCGCCCATGTGCCTCGATCAAACGGGCGTCAACGTCATTGGGGTGGGACGTTGTATAACGTATTCGGGCAAGACCATCAATTTCTTCCATCGCAAACAAAAGATCACCAAGACCCCACTCGCCCCCGGCAGGACTTTTGCCATGATATGCATTTACATTCTGACCTAGAACCGTGATTTCTTTTGCCCCGCGTGCAACAAGCTCACGCGCTTCTTTAAGAATATCAGCAGCAGGACGAGAATATTCTGCCCCACGCGTGTAGGGAACACAGCAAAAATGACAAAACTTATCGCACCCTTCTTGAATGGTCAGAAACTGTGACGGATTATCGACGGCATTTGTGTTTTCAGGCAAAGCATCAAACTTAGATTCTTCAGGAAAATCAATCGCCAGAACGCCACGCCCTGCGCGCTTGGTTTGCCCATCCCGATTGCGCTCAACCTTGGCCAGCAATTCCGGAAGATCATGATAATTCTGAGGACCCACCACCATATCAACAAAGGGCTCACGGGCAATGATAGCCTCTCCCTCGGCTTGCGCCACACACCCAGCAACAATCATGATGGGCTTAGTCAGGCGATCCTTGGCGGCATCACGGTAACGTCCAAGATCAGAAAAAACCTTCTCCGTTGCTTTCTCACGAATGTGGCAGGTGTTCATCAAAATAGCATCTGCATCCGCCACGTCTTCAACCAGTTGGTACCCAAGAGGAAGAATTAAGTCCGTCATTTTTTGGGAATCATAGAGATTCATCTGGCACCCGAAGGTCTTTATAAACAGTCCCTTATGCATGAGAAATCCAACTTATTTTGGCTATATCTACCACATATTTATGCAGCGTCAATTTTATATAAAAATGGCCACCGCTCATACAAGCAGTGGCCATTAAACGAAAAGCACCTAATTAGGCAGCTTTTTTGTTGCGGCGACCTAGGCCAATTTCCATAGCAAGTGAGCTACGACGACGGGCATAATTCGGTGCAACCATTGGATAATCACTTGGTAGACCCCAGCGATCACGGTATTGCTCAGGCGTCATGTTGTAAGCCGAACGAAGGTGACGCTTTAGCATTTTCAGCTTGCGACCATCTTCAAGGCAAACAATATAATCATCAAAAACAGACTCTTCAACAGGAACAGACGGTTGAAGGTCTGTACGTGCTTTAGGAGCCCCATTATTGATGCTTAATAACGTGCGATAAACATTCTGAATAATATCAGACAGCGCACCTGAATCTACTTCAGTATTAGATGTGTGAGCTGCAACAATTTCCGCAGTTAGATTAAGTAACTCCGAAGTATTACAACGTTCAAATTTTTCTTCATTAGTATTTAACATATTAAGCCAACCCTTTGAGTAATAGTTCTTCATATCACAATAAAGATATGTGTCAAACAAATATTAGTTTAACGACAGAACTTAATTTTCTTTGGAAATTAATATCAGAATAATCGCAAAGTTATCAAGAACTATTTTATAAAATTTATCAAAAAATTTAATATACTAAGACTAGCAACCTTACTTTTTGCCCAATTTTCCTTCTAAATCTAGGATTAATAAACATTTGCTAACTTCTTCGTAACCTTCATTGATTATACTAAAGACCGCACAAACAAACGCGCAACACATGCACGACGCCACTGCTCGAACTGTTTTAACAACACCGGAAGGTCTTCTCGGCATTGAAACCATGCAAAATTGCATCCTTCAGCCCTACAAAAAATACACCCATCCACATGTTTCATTGTTTGAGCTTCTATCGATTGAGAATGATTATTCTCAGATATGTGCCGCAACCTCACATACAAAATATCCCGAACTTTGCTCTAAATACCCGCTACACACTATTCTTATCGCCGTAAGAATAATTGAAACACCCCACACCATAACGTGTAGAGGCAACATGCGCTGTCCAATTCATCTGAATCAAGAAGCGCAAACAGCCAAACAATACATCTTTACACACGCAAACCACCCCATGGATGCCGTTCTTTTGTCACTCCACAAACCAGAGATATTCAATGTATAAAAACCTTGTCATTGCCCTTCTTGTGATGGCGATCTCACCGTGTATCAATGCCCAAACCACCACTCTTGGGCGTTTTTATGATATGATCATGCGCCCCCAAAAAGATGCCGCAGGAGAGATTCGAAAAACCCTGGCACGCATTCATGAATCGCATCTTTCTGATCCCGTATTGGGTGAGGTTGTTAAATTTTACGAACAGCGTGACTTTAAGCCATTTTGGATGAATGAAGGACGATGGTCACTGCGCGCAGAAAATGCCCTTGCTGCTTTAAAATCGGCCTCTTCTCATGGCTTAGACCCAACAAATTATGCCCAAGCTATTTCATTTTTTCCTGCGCGTAAATCCCCGTCGAAGAAACGCTTTAAGCCTGTATCGCAAGATGCGCTGAAGGAAATATATTTTTGTGCCCATGTTTTTCGATACATGATTGATTTGACCGGCGGTCGTGTTTCAGAAAACGTCATTCGCCCGCTCACCGATCAAAAACAGCGACTCGCCAGCCCCTCTGATATCATCATTAAAAATCATTACAAGGACGAAACCGGCGCATGGATTTCAGATTTTAGCCCTAAAAATTCACACTATATGTTGTTGCGTGAAGAACTCAAAAAACTGCACGCCCTGTGGAAAGACGGTAAGGTATGGATGCCATTAACATCAACAGAAGACCTTAAAATAGGGGCAGAAGGTAAATCCGTTCGGGAGTTAACAGAAGTTCTGATTCAGCGTGGATTCCTCGACGAAGACAAACCTCTCGAACGGTTTGATCATTATGTTGAGGCTTCTGTAGGTAAATTTCAAAAAGAACACAACCTTCCGGTAACAGGAAAGGTCACACCCGCCACACGAACCGCCCTCAATCAGACCCTGGATCAACGCATTCGCCAAGTCATCGTTAATATGGAACGCACTCGCTGGCTTCCCAACAAAATGCCTGAAACTTACGTTTGGGCAAATATTCCTTCATTCCAGCTTGAGCTTTATAAGGATGGAAAATTTACCGAACAATTCAAAACTTGTGTTGGCAAAACAACCACCCCCACCCCACAAATGGTAACTAAGATGTATAGCATCCGATTTAACCCCTCATGGACGGTTCCCCGGCGTATTGCACGCACATTGGTTCCTCGCATTCGTGATGACCCTGATTACATTCAGAATAATAATTTCATTCTTCTGAACATTAAGGATCGTTCAGCCGTTGATATGGATGACTTGGATGTCGTTGATCTGGATCTTGATAGGTTTCCTTATGTTCTGCGCCAGCCACCGGGGCCCAAAAACACACTTGGTCAGGTTCGTTTTTCTCTGCGCAACAAACGCAGCATCCACATACATGATACAAAACATAAACATCTCTTTAAAAAGCACACCCGTACATTTTCAGCAGGCTGTTTACGCGTACACAAACCTGAGCGTTTGGCGTATCTCATTCTTAACAAACCTGATCGCTGGGCGCCCTCAGTGATCGCAAAATTCCTTGAAACCGATGAGCTGAAAGATATCAACTTAGAACCAGAACCACCTGTTTATATGGTTTATCATACCGTTTGGTTTACGCGTGAGGGGAAACCCCGATACGCAAAGGATATCTATAAAAATGATGAGAAACTTGATTTTGCGTTACACGCATATGAATCACGCCCCCATGAATTAGATATTGTCCCACTTTCCACCCACAAAGATGCCGCCAAACATGTTGAGGCGGGAAAACTCACGGAAATGGACGCATAAGTACATAGTCCCCTGGATGCACCTCACGGCATAGCTGAAGAAGATTTTCTGTTGCCATTGCAATACACCCAGCCGTTGGGCGACCAGGATTGCGCCACAGATGAAAAAACACCGCACTTCCTTTGCCAAAAACGGTGGGCGAACGATTATGTGAAATCACCATCACCAAATCATAGAGGTGATCCGCGCGGCATAATTTTTCACTTCGATAAGGATTCGGCAATTGCACACACTGATTATATAAATCCGATGTGGGGTCATCGCACCACCCCATATCTGCAGAAATTTTGTGAACAGGCAAATGCGTTAAGGGGCGTGCCATGCGATCCGGGCGATAATACACTGCCTCAAATCGGTATTTCCCCACGGGGGTGCACATATCGCCTTCGTTTTTATCTACCGTATATCCGTTAAGACCGTGCGAAATCGGGCACGAAAACGTATCAGCGAGCAAACGATTCCCTACCACATGAACACGCGCCACTAATAGATACCCCCCGCGCTAAAGCTTGATTCATCGCCAGATATTCCGTTAATGCTCTCAGAATCATCACCAATCCTGGACGGCAACTCAGGGGGTAGTTGTGTTGATGGAAACACCTCAGAGATTACATTGGTGTCACCTGGTTTTGCGCGTTCCCCGGTCTCATAATTTATGCGAACGAAACTCACATCTTTTGGAATACGAAACGGAATCGATTTAATGTCACCTGCCACACGTTTCATGAATTCTTTAAAAATGGGTGCTGCCACGTAACCACCACCTTGGTGTTTTCCAAGGGTTTTGTGCCCATCAAATCCCACATAAATACCAACGACAACATCGGGTGTGAACCCAACAAACCACGCATCATTAAAGTCATTACTTGTGCCTGTTTTGCCAGCAACATTGATGCCTTTAATGTTCGCCCGCCGACTTGTTCCGCGTTTCACCGAACCCTCTAACATCGAGACAACTTGATAGGCATTGACGGGGTTTGTAATGAGCTTACGTTTATCCTTAAGCATGGGGGGTGTTTGTTCATTCCATTCAAGATCAGAGATATCATCACCTAGCGTTCGCTGCGCATCGTTGAGCACACTAAATCCACGGCGATCTTGGGCACGGATGATAAGTGTCGGTTGAATACGATATCCACCGTTTACAATCATGGCATATCCCGTCGTTAACTTAAGAAGCGTCACAACTTCCGCCCCAAGAATATTTGAATAATGAAGGGGCATACGTTCATACACACCGAATCGCTCGGTTATTTCAGCCAATCCGGTCAGTTTAACGCGCTCATACACGAGACGAACCGTCGCAAGGTTATATGATTTTTCAAGCGCACACCGCAAGGTTATGGGGCCGTAGAATTTCCCCGTGGTATAGTTTTTTGGCGTATACACCCCTTGATCAGGGCCTAAATCAATGGCAAGTGGTGAATCATCAATAATGGCATTGGGCATGATGCCACTTTCAAGCGCCTTTAAATAAACGAAGGGCTTCAGTGCTGATCCTGCCTGTCGTTTGGCCTGGGTGACGCGGTTAAACTGACTGTTTTCGAACGTAAATCCACCCGACAATGCCCGCACCCGACCTGTGTGAGGATCCATCACAACGAGCCCGCCTGAAACTAAGGGTGCTTGCACAAGTTCAAAATCATTTTGATATTTCTTTTCCGCACCTGAATATGGGCGCACATACACCACATCAGATTTTTTTAGCACATCGCTTGCTGCACCTATGCGTGCACCGAGTGCATTGACGTTTATAAATTTCCGCGCCCATTTCATATGTGAAAGATGAATCGCCCCCACAGACCCATCGGAAAACCCAACGACCGCTTTTGCCTTTTGAACATCCAACACCAGTGCCACCCGCCATTCACGCGGAACACCCTTAGAAACCGGGAATCCTGGCTTTTCAAAGACATCAAGCCACCCTTTATCGGCATCACTGTCAATGAGTTCAGCAACATTGCGTAACGGCCCTCGCCATCCCTTATTGCGATCATACGCCATCAAGCCAGATTGCAAGGCGGCATCAGCAGCCTTTTGCCATTCTGGATCAAGCGTTGTGCGCACCGCAAGCCCTCCCTTATAAAGAGCCTCACGCCCAAAAAGGGTGATCATTTCCCGGCGCACTTCATCGGCAAAATAACCTGCAGATACCACGTTTGATGCTTTACGGGATTGCAGTGTTAGGCCTTCATTTTTGGCGTCTTTGGCTTCGTCTGGCGTGATGTAATTCATCTTTAACATCTGATCAATGATCCAATTGCGCCGATCAATCATGCGCACGGGGTGACGTTTGGGGTTATAATAACTGGGTCCCTTGGGAAGTGCGGCGAGTACAGCCATTTCAGCAATTGTTAGTTCCTCAAGACTTTTGTTAAAATAATTGAGCGCAGCAGCGGCCACACCAAATGAGTTATTCCCCAGAGAAATCTCGTTCAAGTACAACTCCAGTATGTGATCTTTTGTGTACGCTGACTCAATGCGAAAGGTCAAAATGGCTTCTTTTATTTTTCGACTGAGCGAAACCTCTCGTAAAATGGAGTTCAACAGAAAATTGCGCGCCACCTGTTGGGTGATTGTTGAGGCACCAATAGGGCGTTTACCAGATTTGTAATGCAAAATATTTTGAAGGCTTGCGCGAATAATACTGATAAAGCTAAGGCCGTTATGCGAATAAAAACTCTTATCCTCCGCCGCAAGAAACGCCAGACGCAGCCGAATCGGAATCGCTTTGATCGGTACAAACACGCGTTTTTCTTGGGCATATTCGGCAAACATTCGCGCAACATTTGCATATCAGCGCGTGGTGACG
>CAYGTJ010000009.1:0-15786 GCA_964352755.1 uncultured Alphaproteobacteria bacterium | reverse complement strand
CTCAAAAAAGGTGTGGTGCGTAGTATCGAATCACACGCGATGATGTGCTCGTCTCGTGAGCTTGGTCTTGGGGATGAGCATGATGGTATTATCGAGGTGCCAAGTGGTGCGGCGGTAGGAAGTTCTTATGCTGATTGTTTGGGTGTGAATGATGCGGTGTTTCATATAAATGTGACGCCCAATCGGGGTGATTGCTTTGGTGTGCGTGGTGTGGCACGGGATTTGGCTGCAGCGGGTGCGGGAACACTAAAACCACTGCCAACACTTGATATTCAGGGAACATTTGATTCACCTATTCAGCCAACACGCACATTCGCAAAGGATGAAGCACACCGATGTCCCTACTTTGCGGGGCGTTATTTCCGTGGTGTGACGAATAAACAAAGTCCTCAATGGATGCAAAACCGCATGAATGCATGCGGTATCAAGGTGATTTCGGCGCTTGTTGATGTGACGAACTATCTCGCCTTTGATCTGGGACAGCCAACTCATGTATTTAATGCGGCGACCGTGAATGGAAATATAACGATTCGTCAAGGTGAGTCAGGTGAATCGCTTGAGGCACTTGATGACCTAACATATAATGTAGAAGGTCATACCATCATCGCAGACGATTCCCATCCGATTTCAATCGCAGGCGTTATGGGCGGGAAAGAAACCGGATGCTATGACGATACGTCTGAGGTATTTTTTGAGTCTGCCTATTTTGATCCCGTAGCAACCGCACGTGCAGGTCGTGGATTGAACATTACGTCGGATGCACGCACACGTTTCGAACGTGGCGTTGATCCCTTGATGACGCGTTATACGATTTCACGGGCGACAAAGATGATCCTCGATCACTGTGGGGGTGAGATATCACACATTGTCGAGTCAGGCGAAGCCCCGCAAACGATGCCATCGATTTTACTGCCACTAGATCGGGTGAAAACATACACGGGTGTTACAATTGATCCGAGTGAACACGTGCGTATCCTCAAAGCTCTTGATTTTCAAACTCAAGAAACTTCAGAAGGTTTGCGGGTTCAAGTGCCATCCTGGCGCCATGATGTGGTGCGGCCGGTTGATCTGGTAGAGGAAATTCTTCGCATCCATGGATACGATAATATTCCGGCGACGTCCTTACCAGACCTGCGCACCCCCAGTCAGGGAGAGAGCCAAATATTTTCCAGTGATATGATGCGGTTGCGTCGTAAAATGGTTGATGCAGGGTTTTATGAGCAAATCACATGGTCATTTTTAAGTGAGGCAGAATGTGAGTTGTTTGGAAAAAGCACGCCAGATCTTGCTATTCAAAATCCAATTAGCAGTGAACTCGGTGTAATGCGTCCGGGGCTTCTTCCGAACTTGCTGCGTATTTTGAGTCAGAACAGTCGTCGCGGCCGCCATAATCACAGGGTTTTCGAAGTGGGAGCTGTCTTTGGTACAGATTACCCAGATCGCCAGACACGCCACGTGGCGGGGGCAATGTGTGGTCTTCAGTCTTGGGAAAATTGGAATAATCAATCCCCCGAACCTGTGAGTGTTTTTGATGCAAAATCATCTTTACTCCGCCTGATTGGTGAGTGCGGTCTTGATCCTGCTAAAGTGCAAATCGAATCAGCTGATGTAAAATATTACCACCCTGGTCGGTGTGGGGTTGTAAAGCTGGGCCCTAAGGTGACTCTTGGGGTGTTTGGTGAGATTCATCCAACGATCGCTGAACACTATGGAATTAAAGAAGCCTTGGTCGGTTTTGAACTGTTGGTTGATGCATTGCCAAGGGCGCGTGTTTCACAACCAAAGCCTTTTGTTGTGAGTAACATGCAACCCGTTCAGCGTGATTTTGCGTTCTTGGTACGCACAAATGTTGCTGCGGGTGATCTTATGAACACAATCCGTCGCCTAAATAAGGACTTGATTGCGGATGTTGGCGTTTTTGATGTATACGTGGGTGACAAGATTCCTGAGGATAGAAAATCGCTTGCACTAAAAGTTACCATGCAGGCCAAAGATAAAACGTTAACAGACGCAGATATTCAGGAGTTATCATCTCAGATTATTTCTGCCGTCGCTAAAAAACATGAAGGTGTACTCCGTGATGGGTGAGAAGTCCAAAGTCCGTAATTTTTCAATTATTGCACATATTGATCACGGAAAATCAACGCTCGCGGATCGTCTGATCCTCACCTGTGGTGCTATCGCAGAGCGTGAATTTCAATCCCAGATGCTTGATAGCATGGATATTGAACGCGAACGTGGCATTACGATTAAAGCCCAAACCGTTCGCTTGTATTATAAGGCGCAGGATGGTGAAACCTATCAATTGAACTTGATGGATACGCCTGGGCATGTTGATTTTGGCTATGAGGTTAGTCGTTCCCTTGCGGCGTGTGAAGGCTCAATCTTGGTCGTCGATGCGAGTCAAGGTGTTGAAGCGCAAACTCTTGCTAATGTTTATCAGGCCATTGAAAACGACCATGTGATTATTCCTGTTCTTAACAAGGTTGATCTTCCGTCTGCGGAACCCGATCGTGTGAAAAAACAGATTGAGGATGTCATCGGTCTTGATACATCAGGTGCCATCGAAGTATCCGCGAAAACGGGTCTTGGTATCCCTGAGGTCTTGGCTGAAATTGTGCGCCTGATTCCACCACCTGAATCTGATTCAAGCAAACCCCTTAAGGCGATGCTTGTTGACAGCTGGTACGATGTGTATCTTGGCGTTGTGATTTTGGTGCGCGTGAAAGAAGGGCGCATTAAACGGGGTGTGAAAATCCGGATGATGTCAAATGGTGCCACGTATCAGGTTGAGGGCACAGGGTATACAACACCGAAAAAAGTAATGACTGATAGTCTTGAAGCTGGGGAAATTGGATTTATAACGGCAAGTATTAAGCACGTGGCAGACTGTAACGTGGGTGATACAATTACTGAGGACAATAAGCCTACAGCTGAGGCTTTGCCTGGATTTAAACCAAGTGTTCCGGTTGTTTTTTGCGGTCTTTTTCCCCTTGATTCAAATGATTATGAGGTTCTTCGTGAGGCCTTGGGGAAACTTCATCTGAATGATGCAAGTTTTCAGTATGAAGCAGAATCATCCGCGGCACTTGGCTTTGGATTTCGGTGTGGGTTCCTGGGGATGCTTCATCTTGAGATTATTCAAGAGCGTCTCTCACGTGAGTTCGATATTGATATTGTTACAACAGCACCCAGTGTTATCTATCACATCAAAACGCGTAAAGGTGAGTTGTTACACATTCATAACCCTGCAGATTTTCCTGACCCTACGCAGATTGAAATGCTTGAAGAACCCTGGATTAAGGCGACAATTCTAACACCTGATGACTATTTAGGAGCCATTATTAACCTGTGTACCGAACGCCGTGGTCAACAAGTAGATATTACCTACGTGGGATCACGTGCGATGTTGACTTACAAACTACCCTTGAATGAAATTGTATTTGATTTTTATGATCGCTTGAAATCTATCAGTAGTGGATACGCAAGCTTTGACTATGAAATAGATCAGTATCAAGAGGCAGACCTGGTTAAAGTATCCGTGCTTGTGAATGGTGAGCCTGTTGATGCGCTTGGTTTCATGACGCACAGATCCCAGGCTGAATCACGCGGGCGTCGTTTATGCGAGCGGTTAAAGGATTTGATCCCGCGCCATATGTTTAAAATACCTGTGCAGGCGGCGATTGGTGGTAAAGTAATTGCCCGTGAAACCATTGCTGCCATGCGAAAAGATGTAACAGCGAAATGTTATGGTGGGGATGTAAGCCGTAAGCGCAAACTTCTCGATAAGCAAAAAGCTGGTAAAAAGAAAATGCGCCAATTTGGAAAAGTAGATATTCCCCAATCGGCATTCTTAGAAGCTCTTAAAATGGGAGATGATTAATATTGTTGATCAGGAATTGTCTTCAGCGAGAATTTTGATTAGAGTATTTAAAATACACGAGATTCTATATGTCACAACATAACCGATGTTATTACTTTGATTATCTGAGGGCTTTTTTTGTTTTTCTCGTGGTATTTGATCATACGATCCATCCCTATACTGTTTATTTTGATCGCACCTGGTTTATCACAGAGCTTGATAGTAGCTATGTTTACGATGTTCTGCACTTGCTCTGTTATGCGATTATGGTGCCAGGATTGTTCTTTGTTTCTGGTGTTTTTACGCCCCACTCTCTAAAACACAGAGGTGCGTTATCATACGTCCAAGAACGGTTGGTTCGCCTCGGGATTCCTTACGTTTTTGGGTTGTTGATTTTTAGTAGCTTTATTATTTTTATACGAGAGGTGCACAATGGAAAATGGGAACATGGGTTTTTCCGTTTCTATACCGAGTATTATTTTCCCAAGAACATTGCCGCTACTGGATTTTGGTATCTATCATTTTTGTTTGTTTTGACGCTTAGCTATTTATTACTCACGCGGGTTTGGAAAAATCTTGAGGGTTGTTTGGGTAAGCTCGTGGGATGGATGACAGAAAATCCCCTTAGTGGTTATGGTGCGATTGTGTTCACATTAAGTGCATCGATTATCATAATGGAAGTACCCTTTGGCACATGGTTCTGGTTTACGGGTTTTATGCCGTACTTTGGTGCAATTGGATCATTGATGATCCCTTATATTGTTCTCTTTATGCTCGGGGTGGGGATGTATGCCCACTTTGGTATTAGCTCACAAAAGCTTGCAAGTTTTTTACACGCACACCACACGTTTATTTTGATTAGTACTGCTATCACGTCCTTAATGTATGTGGGTATTGCCTTGACCTACGCGAGTGATGGGGCTTTTGATATACAGCTCCCGATTGCTGGTTTTTATGGGACGTCTACGGCTGAATTGTACACAAAGATGCTGACTGTTCCTTTGGTCAATTGGGTGCGGGCTGGGCTGCTTGGGTGTGTGATGTTTAATCTGTTGTTGACGAGTCTCTGGTCGTTTTCGCGTTTTCTCAATAAACCGATACCAATGCTTCAGGAATTTGCAGCGACATCGTACGGTATTTACCTCATTCATGAATCCTTTACACTGAGTGGTCATACGCTCATGTACGGGAGTGAAATTCCTTTACTATTTCGTGTGATTACGCTTTTTGTGACGACAGTTTTTGTGTCATGGGGGCTTGTTCGCTATGTGATTTGGCAAATTCCTGGCGCGCACCGGGTGGTTTAATATGAGTATTTCCCCGCAACGTAGTATTATTTTTGATCGCTTACGGGTGATTTTCTTTATGCTTATGCTTCTTGATCACACGCTGCATGGATATGCCCACTATTGGGGTGATAAATGGTTTGTGCAGGATATTGATCGGCATTGGGTGTGGGATATTTTTTATCTACACAACAACAGTGTAATTATACCGATGCTGTTTTTTGTGAGCGGGGCTTGTCTTCCTGGTTCGTATACGCGCTTGGGTTTGTGGAAATACATCTACCGGCGGGGCGTGTATTTACTGGGAGTAGCCGCATTGGGCGTTGTATTTCTTGTCCCATTCATGGCATACGGAAAACTTATCTTGCAGGAATCACCCCCATCATTTTATGAGTTTATTCGACAGTTTTTTACCGGTAAATATCTGCAAGCAGGACCTATGTGGGTTTTGCATGCTCTGTTTCTGTACAGTCTTATTTCGGTGCTAGGCCTTGCTATTGCAGGAAAAAAATACGTTGTTTGCTTGGGTGAATGGCTTGGTCGTGTTGTTACTCAACGTCCATTAATTGTTTTGGGTGTGGTTGTTAGTCTTTGTGTTGTTTTGCTCGGCGTTATGGATATGCGCTTTGGCGCGCCATATTTTATCGGTTTTGGGAAATTGTTTTACTATCAAGGGTCGCGTTTTCTGGTTCAGGCGCTTTTCTTTTTTGCTGGTGTGTTATACGCCACGATGCCAATACAAGATCAGAAACACCTGATTGACGCAATAATTAGTAAGTTACATGTATTGCTAGCCACACTTCTGGCCGTTGGAGTTATTTATATTGGATATTCACTTCTATGGTTTCAAGATGGCGCGTATTCAAGTGACCTCTATTTTTACTATTTAGGGTTTTTACCTAATCAAGAACCTGTGGATATCATTCCCCGTATTGCGCCGGGGATATTGCTGCGCACAACGATGCATGCCTTCTTTTTACCTCTTCAAGTGATTTGTTATTTTGGTGTTGTTGCGTGGATGCAAAATCAAAAGTGGCCATTTATTGATTATTGGCGTGATAAAACACTGGGGCTTTTTCTCTATCACCCAATCTTTGTTATTTGGGGGCAGGTTACTCTTTACGGGACAGACATTCCTACGGCGTTAAAGATTCTTCTCGTGGTCGGTTTTTCCTATATTGGTACGCTTGTGATGACCTTAGCGACGCAAGGGGTTATTCCCGGGTTTATTCGTCCAAAAATTTAATTATTTACGATAGTTATGTCGACGAGATCCAGGAATTACCTTTTGCTTAAGCCAGTCAGCGAAACTTGGTTCTTTATCACACGGAGGACGAATAAGAAGACGTTTTTCCGCGATCCCCAGAATCAGCCCCCCTGTAGGCATAACACACCCTAGCAATCTATCGAACATCACGTACGTTTCCACGAAACGAAATAGCGATACGGGTGGCGTAAAAAGGAATTTTTCAAATTCCATGGGCATAAAGTTACACGATTGTAATGCGTGTGTTAACTGGGTGGTCGTGAAGGCGCTTCCTTTGCTAAATGGGGATTTTCCATAGCGACACCAGGTGCTCATCTTATGAGGAACAACGAGCATGATTGTTCCTTTGTGATCAAGTACACGCCACACTTCACGTAAGAAACGTTCTTGATTTTTTCCATTTTCAAGCCCATGTGCAACAACGATGAGATCAAAACTACAATCCGCAAACGGGAGATTCTCATTATCGATGATGACTGTCTCAATTGGCGGGGGAAGGGTTCCCGTGGTGACCCCCATGTGTTTAGGAACGCCTAACGTACATGACTCACAGTGTTCTGGAGGAAAGAGATCACGAAATACATGTTGCAGATAACCAACACCCAAGATACGCTTGGGCCGTGGGGACGGAATATGGCGTAATAAGATCTCACGGGTGCGGCGGGTAACAAACCGCCCGAGAGGTGTATCGTAGAAATGTGCAATCTCTTGGCTATCTATTAACATGATTGAAATCCGGAGATAAGTACCTACATATATAATATATAGAATCGAAGGAGAGAGAAACGTTTAGTGTAAGTTATTTTGTTTTAGCCATCGTTGCCACAGCTATCCTATGGGTGAAGATGGCCGTAAAGATAGTTCCTCAGGGGTATGAGTACACACTTGAGCGTTTTGGACGTTATACAAAAACGTTGAAGCCTGGACTTCATATGATTATTCCTTTGATCGATGTTGTTTCAACACGATTGTTGATGAAAGAGGTGGTTCTTGATGTTCCCCGCCAGGACGTGATTACACGAGATAACGCGATGGTAAAGGTGGACGGCGTTATTTTTTATCAGGTGATGGATGCATCAAAGGCCGCCTATGAAGTCCACGCCCTGGAAGATGCGATCGTTAATCTCACCATGACTACAATTCGTACGGTTATGGGGGCTATGGACTTGGATGAGCTCCTTTCCCAGCGTGAACGTATTAACTCAGAATTGATGAAGGTTGTGGATGATGCAACAAATCCGTGGGGCACAAAAGTAACACGTATTGAAATCAAAGATATTGCGCCTCCTAAGGATTTGGTTGATTCAATGGCACGCCAAATGAAGGCTGAGCGTGAAAAACGCGCACAGATTCTAGAGGCGCAAGGCTCACGCCAGGCAGATATTTTGCGGGCAGAAGGTTATAAGCAAGCCGCAGTTCTGCGGGCGGAGGGTGAAAAGGCATCAGCGGTTCTTGCTGCAGAAGCCCGTGAGCGCCAAGGTCAAGCAGAGGCCAAGGCAACAGAGCTCTTGTCGAAAGCAATTAAGGGGGGTAACGCTCAGGCTGTAAACTATTTTGTTGCTGAAAAATATGTGAGTGCCTTAAAAGATATGGCATCCGCACCCAATCAAAAGGTCATATTTATGCCACTTGAAGCCTCAAGCATGATTGGCTCACTGGGCGGAATTGCTGAACTTGCCAAAGAAGCCTTTACCCCAACTAAAAAAGGATAAGAAATATGTTGGATAATTTTTATCGTTATGTGACTGAGTTTGGCTTGCTATTTATCGGGATGGATTTTTGGGGATGGATGACACTTGCGTTTGTTCTGGTAATTATTGAACTGTTGAGTGGGACGCTTTTTTTACTCTGGTTGGCCATAGCAGCTGGACTTATTGCCGTTGTAAAATTATTTGTTGTAATCCCTGTGAATGGGGATTGGGCATTTTTTGCGTGCGTATCGGTGGTGAGTTTAGTCTCAACATACTGCATGTTTTCCCAGGAGAAGACGACCGAAAATAAAACAATCAATCAACGTGGCCGTAAATATATTGGTCAAATTGTGGTGCTGAGTATGCCAATTGTTGAAGGAAAATCACGGATTCATATTGATGGCGTGTGGTGGTCCGTGGCAGGATCTGAATGTTCTGCTGATACAAAGGTGCGTATTATTGATACTGATGGAACAGTTCTTGTTGTTGAGAAATACGAAAGTGATTGACGAACAATCTGTTCGCCCCTAGGAAAGAACAATAAAGAAAATAATCATATTTTTATCATTAGCAAAGCTTGAAAAAGTGACCAATGATTCTTATCTGTTAATGTAATAAGGTTAACGTAATTTCATGCTAGCACCTCGCGATCTATCTATTGCTGTTCTTACAACCTTTGTTTGGGCACTTAATGTTGTATTTACAAAGGTGGCACTTAGCCATGTTAGTCCTCTTGTGTTTAATCTTATGCGTATGCTTGTGGTTTTGCCGCTGGCCGTTGTTTTACCCTTATCCCCCGGGCAATGGGTGCGAATGTTACCAACGGCACTTGCGTGGGGTGTCGGGCATTTTGCCTTTATCGGTTTTGGTATTCAAGCGGGAGCAAGCGTTGGCATGGGAGGATTACTCCTGCAGGTCAGTCCTATTCTTGCAACAATTTTCGCCTATTTTATTTTAGGTGATAGACCCAGTCGCTATCATCTGCTTGCATTTATTCCTATTTGTACAGGAATAATCTGGGGGATTGTTACCGCTGATAATTTTTGTCTTTGTATGGGGTATGTGCATCTATTGATTGCGGCTGTTTTTATGGGGCTTGGAAGTGTGTTGCTTAAAATTGCGATCAGTGACAGCCGTAACCCCATAAATTTAACAGCAGCCATTGTGAGTTTTGCCCCTCTAACTGTTGGTGTGCATTTAATTCTTGCATTAATATTTGAGAAACCCGAGATAGTATTCCATCAGGTATCGTTACTGACGCAGCCATGGATGTTAGGGGTTATGCTTTTTGGAGGATGGCTGTCAATGGTCGTGGGGATGCGCGCGTGGAGTGGGCTAATCCGCACCTACAGTGTTGCAGATGTAGCGCCCTTTTGTTTGCTTATTCCATGTTTTACGATGTTTTTTGGCTATCTGATGGGTGAGTGCCTATCACAGGATAATGTTATTGCCGCAGTGCTGATATTCACAGGTTTGGTTGTCGGTCAATGTGGTCATATTACTGAGCGTATATTTATTCGTCTGTTCCGATTAAACTCATAGTGAGTGTAGATTCTATTTTGCCACGCTTTATGGACATTATTGCGGCGGTATGTTTCTATTTAGAAAATTTACATCACGTGATTATTACATGAGTTTGGCTTATCGAAACGATATTGATGGCTTACGAGCCTTGTCTGTTTTTCTTGTTATAGGGTTCCACTATTTTGCTGCAACCCTTCCTGGTGGCTTTATTGGTGTTGATGTTTTTTTTGTTATTTCAGGTTTTTTCATCACGCGAATCATTGTGAAAGATCTCAATAACAGTAGTTTTTCTCTAGCACAATTCTATGATCGACGCATTCGGCGTATTTTTCCAGCACTTTTAAGCATGCTAATCGTAGTTTTAGTATATGGATGGCTCATTTTATTGGCTAAGGAATTCCAAATTCTTGGTGAACATTCATTCTTTTCAGCAATTTTCCTAGTAAACTTCAAGTTTGCAGGAGAAGCAGGATATTTTGATCAGGCCTCAGAGTTAAAACCACTCCTTCATCTGTGGTCACTCGCAGTAGAAGAGCAATTTTATATTATTTGGCCATTAGTTTTATTGCTATTTCATCGTGTAAAGCCGAAAGCTCGCAACAGGATTATATGGTTAATTGCAATCATTTCTCTAGGATATTGCCTCAGGAAAGGTTTTCTTTTAAAGGAGAAGCATTTCTTTTCTCCATTGGCGCGGACATGGCAATTGATTTCTGGGGGGCTCGTTGCCCTGCATTATTCTTCCACTTCAAAGAACTGGTTAACAAATCAGCCTTGGGTAAAAGATTGTGCGATTATTATGTTGGTTGCCTCGTCATTCATTCCATATATGCGACAATATTTCCCCAACATGTTTGCATTGATTCCTGTTTGTGCAGCAGTTGTCATTTTATATATTGAAAGATCATCATATTTATTTAATATTTTATTTGAGAACCCCTTAATCAGATATTTTGGTAAGATTAGCTATCCCCTATACTTGTGGCACTGGCCTCTGATTTCGTATGCAACGATTATTAACCACGGAAAAGTACCAGTTTTTGACAAATTAATTCTTATAATTTTGAGTTTAGGGCTTGCATACGTGACTTATGAGGTTGTTGAGCGGAATATTCGCTTTCGTAAGGAACGAGTTAGTCTAGGGCTTGTTTTTGCAATGCTTGTAATTGGTGTGATTTCTTTTTCAATCAAAACGAAAATTTTTGTATCAGCCACGGGCTCTGATGCTAAGATCACGAAAGTGTCCGAGGCAATTGGTGTTTTTGAGTACCCAGGTCCACAAATGAGGATGGGAGCGTACGATAATTATCCGTGTTATTTTAATAAGGCTGCTCCTCCTGAAATTGTTTTTCTTGGTGATTCTAATATTGAACAATATGCCGTTAGAGCCGCAATGGTTGCCACGGAAAAAAATATTGCTATTGCTTATATGACGGCTGGGGGATGTCCTCCAATACCTAACCTCTATCGAAAATCTAGTCATTATTGTCAGGCTCTATCTCAGCGTATGCGACAAGCATGTCTTGCGCCGTCAGTCAAAACAGTAGTTTTAGGAGCCGCATGGAATGGATACTTATCGATTGGTAAGGGGGAGTACTTCCTCAATGTTGGTGGACAATCAATTCTATTGAGTTCTGAGGATGGTCATGAAGTGGCGTTAAGTCTCTTGCAGGAATTCATTGATGAACTTATTCAAAAGGGGAGGCATGTTTATATTATTCTGCCTATTCCCTCGGGGGGTGAATTTGCCCCTGAAAACTTATTGAAGCGGATGTACTTTTCTCGCCCTATTCTGACAGCGCGCACATGGGCAAAACCTTTAGCAACTGAGTCAAAGGCTGTTAAACTTCTTAAGCGGCTTGGGCAGAAAACAGGTGCAATCATTATTGATCCTCATGATTATCTTTGCGTCAGCGGCAAATGCCGGGTGCGGGATGTGAACGGGAATCCACTGTATAAAGATGGTGGCCATTTGCGTCCCTCTTGGGTGCGAGATAACTTATCTATAATTGATGCGGTTTTTGACAATTAAAATAAGTATAAAATTTTAAGTACCTCCCATAATAAAAAAATACTTTGCATATTTTTATGTTTCCGTAATAAAACCCTTCTTGTCTTGGGAGGATGTTATGGAAATAAAAACAATATTATCTCGTTTACTCACTACCGTACCCGCGCTGCTCGGGAAAAAGTCTGCATTATCTGATACTGCAGCGAAAAAATATCGCCCAGCGATGCATAGCCTTAATGTTCTTGGGAAGCCAAAATGGACGGGACATAGTTATGCCGAGCTTGTTCATGAAGGCTATCGGAAAAATGTCATTGTTTATCGATGTGTCACATTAATTGCGCGAAGTCTCGCCAGTGTACCGTTTATAGTCAAGCACAGTGATGTACCTCTTGATGCTCATCCACTGTTAGATTTGTTGATGCGTCCGAATCCTACACGTGGTGGATCTGCCTTTATTGAGGGTTTGATCTCACATTTGTTACTTTCGGGGAATGCCTACATCGAAGCACTCTACAATTTTGATGAGAATCCGTGTGAGCTTTATTTGTTGCGCCCCGATCGTGTGGAAATTATTCCATCAAACAAAGGCCAGGTGCGCACTTATCTTTATACTGTTGATGATCATAAGCGTCGCATCAGTATGTTGGCACAAAATGGAAAAAAGAAAATTGCCCACATCAAACTCTTTAACCCGTTAGATGATTGGTACGGCAGCAGTCCATTAAATTCAGCTGCATGTGCGATTGATCAACATAATGCTGTTGCCGAACATAATCTCTCATTGTTGCAAAATGGTGGTCGCCCCAGTGGTGTTGCCGTATTTAAAGATGGTCTTGATCCGTCAAGCCGTGATATGGCACGCGAACATCTCACAACACATTATCAGGGCGCTGGAAATGCAGGGCGCATGATGATTGTTGAGGGTGATGTTGAGTGGAAAGAAATGGGCTTTAGTCCCAAGGATATGGATTTTGCAACGTGCAAAGATATTGCGGCACGAGAGATAGCTCAAGCCTTTGGGGTGCCGCCAATGCTTGTGGGGGTTAAGGGTGACAGCACCTATGCAAACTATCGTGAAGCACGTTTTCATCTCTGGGAAGATACGATATTGCCATTGATGGATATGATTCTTGATGAGTTGAACACCTGGTTGGCGCCACAATTTGGGAAGGGTCTAACGCTTCATTATGATCAGGGCGCAATTCCTGCCTTAACCCACCGACGTGAACAGTTATGGACGTCACTCGAGGGGGCTTCATTTCTAACCGATGATGAAAAACGCGCAGCCACTGGGTACCCGCCGCGTGCAGTTTCACCCCGTAAAGCCACATAGAGGAAGGGAACGGATATGCATCAGAAAATTTACCCACCACTTTCGCTGAAAAGCCTGGATTCAAAAGGAAACTTTGTTGGTTACGCAAGTGTTTTTGACTGGATAGATCATCAAGGTGACCGTGTTGCACATGGGGCGTTCAGACAATCGCTTGCGCGCTGGAAATCGCGCAGTGGAATGCCAAAAATGCTTTGGCAACATAAACAAAGCGAACCCATTGGGAAATGGAAATTCATCGGCGAAGATCAAACAGGGCTTTATGTCGAGGGATGTCTTTTACTTGAGGTTGAACGTGCACGTAGCGCATACGCACTAATGAAAGAGGGTGTTCTCGATGGTTTATCTATTGGTTACGAGGTGCAAAAAAGTTTTCACGATAGCAAAAGCAAAGCCCGCGTCCTCACAGCAGTCGACGTGCACGAGATTTCATTAGTTACGTTTGCAGCTAATGAAAAAGCCAAAGTTCACCACGTAAAAAGTTGGCGTGATGAATGTGAGGTGCTGAAACATCTCAATCGGTTGAATCAACTTACGACAACAAAAATCACTAACTAAGGGAGAATACCATGGAAGGTATGAATACAGTAATAAAGGATTTATCTCACGCATTTGAAGAGTTCAAACAAACGAACGATGAACGGTTGCGCGGGTTAGAACTAAAAGGATCGACAGATCCACTTGTTGAGGAAAAAATTGCACGTCTTCAGCACAATATTGATTATCTTGAGCAAAAACAACGTGATTTTAGTCGCCCCCAAATTGATGGTGGTAATGACGTAACTCTAACTACAGGTGAAACAAAGGCGTTCTCATCATATTTACGTAGTGGTGATGAGGCACAACTGTCGTTGGAAACGAAATCCCTAAGCCGGGGCGTTGATGCCGACGGTGGTTATTTTGTACCGGATCATTTGGGGCAAATGATAAGCCAGAAACTGGGTGAGAACAGCATTCGTAAGCTTGCATCGACTATGACTGTTTCGTCTGATCATGTGGATCTTCTTCTGGATCGGGGTGCCATTCCCTCAGGGTGGGTTGCTGAAACTGATGCACGTCCAGAAACAGACACACCGAATGTTCAGAAAAAGCGCCTGAGTGTAAATGAAATTTATGCAAAGCCACGCTCTACCCAAAAGTTACTCGATGACGCGAATATTGATGTTGATAAGTGGCTCAGTGATAAAATATCTACACAATTTGGTTTGATGGAAAATCAAGCATTTCTTCATGGGGATGGAGCCAATAAGCCCAAAGGAATACTCAGTATCCCGACATCAAATGATCTTGATCCTGCATTTGGTAGGTTTCGTTCTGTATCAAGTGGCGTAGACGGGGCGTTTCCCGATGATGATGCGTCTGATCTGGTTATGAAAATGGTGTATCGAATAAAATCGTGCTACCTCAATAATGGATCGTGGCTGATGTCACGCAGTGCACTTCAACATATTCGTTTGATGAAAGATCAGCAGGGGCACTATTTATGGCAGCCCGCAAATGGTGAAAATGGCACGCCAACATTGCTTGGTTTTCCTGTTTTTGTAGACGATGAGATGCCAGGTGTTGTGGCTGGAACGGCTTCAAGCCCTGTTTTGTTTGGTGATTTTAAATCTGCGTATCAAATTGTTGATCGTGCCGGGGTTCAGATATTGCGTGATCCATTCTCAGCAAAACCATTTGTTGAGTTTTATGCAACAAAACGTGTTGGCGGTGATGTTATCGATACTGATGCCTTATCAGTGATGCGATTGGCTGCGTAGTTATTAAATTGTTAAATGACCGGGCACTAGATTTTCTGGTGCCCACTATATGGAGGTATAGTAATGTCAGAAGTTTGCGTTGATCCCGTGCGTGACGGAGTTGTCCCACTTGCGTGGGTTAAGAATTATCTTAAAGTCGATCACAGTGATGATGATGATCTCATTCAGAGTTTGATAAACTCAGCTCAAGGAATGATAGAAAGTTATGCGCGTGTATCGCTCACGAAAAAGCATTGGCGAAAAAATTCTGCACTTGCGCGTATTTATAATGGAAACCCCAAGGCACAGCGAAACGATGCCTACTGGGGGCCAATAGTTTTGTCACTTAATCCATTCGCGGAAATTATTTCTGTGACACATAAAACGTGTCGTGGGAGTACAGACATAATCGATTATAAAACGATTGATCATGGCTCTACGACGGGGGTATATATTGCAAGAAACTCACTAGAAAATGATGCGTTTGTCACAGTTGATTATATTGCCGGCTACCCAGATG
The DNA here is from genome assembly GCA_964352755.1 of uncultured Alphaproteobacteria bacterium. Lineage (GTDB taxonomy): Bacteria > Pseudomonadota > Alphaproteobacteria > JAUHZC01 > JAUHZC01. The sequence goes on along the minus strand of CAYGTJ010000009.1, from coordinate 556 downwards.
TAGCTGATGTTCCCAATCTCTATAAAGATGCGCTTTGTTTAACCGTACATCATTTATATTTGGCGCGTGATTCGCTTGATCCAGGTCTTCGCTATTATTGCGGCCTTCCCACAGATATTTGTGCCATGTTGAATAATGAAAAACCAATGGGGTGGTTATCATGATTCACCTTAAGCAACGTGTCACCCTGCTTCGTCCTGAATACGATGGAGACGAAATCACAGAGTATCAAAACATTGGAAATGTGTGGGCGCAAATTGAAAGCGTAAATGCGCGATCTGGCTCTGAATTCATGAAGCAGCATCAGCAAGAGTTCCTTGCGAAACCCTTATTAACAATACGACTGCATCGCAAGGTATCCATTGATAGTGACTATCGTCTTTCATTTCGTGAACAAACGTACGTTCTTATTTCACAGCCTCTTGATCCAATAGGTGATTATCAGTCCTACCTGATTACACCGCTAGAGGAGGCCGAAGAATGACGTTAACACGTAATATGCGCACATGGATTGAATCAACACTTTATCAGTCAATTCACGAACGGGGAATTGAGA